>JBPCRG010000041.1:0-7381 GCA_050997095.1 Thermomicrobiales bacterium
GCTGAGAAGATGGCGCCGACTTGGCGATCGCTGGCGCCTAGCCGCTCGTGCGCGAGCAGCACGAGCCGGGCGAACGACGAGATCGTCACGAAATTGACCAGGAACGTCATGATCGAGATCGTCCGGAGCACGGGGTGGGAGGCGACGTAGCGGAGCCCTTCGGCGATCTCGTGCCGGATGTGCGTCCGGGCCGCCGGCGCACCCGCGGCGGCGTTGAACGACCGGTGCACGAGCCGCAGCGACGCGGCCGAAAGCACGAACGAGACCGCGTCGATCGCGAAGATGCGCTCGATCGGGACCAAAGCGAGCAGTCCGCCCGCGATCAGGGGACCGACGATGGTCGCGGCGGAATAGCTTGCCTGGATCCTCCCGTTGGCGGTGACCAGATCATCGGTCGCGACCAGACTCGGCACCGCCGCGAATTGGGCGGCGTCGAAGGCGATCGACACCGAGGCATTGACGAAGCCGACGAGATAGACCCACCAGATCGAAAGATCCCCGAAGGCGGCGAGCAGCGGAATGCTGGCCAGCAGCGCGCCGCGGGCGAGGTCGGTCGCGATCATCAGCCGTTTGCGGTCGACCCGGTCGACCCACGCCCCGATCGGCAGACCGAAGAGCAGGTAGGGCATCGTCTGGATCGCGACCGCCAGCCCGAGGTTGAACGCCGATCCGGTCAGCTTGTAGATGAGCAACGGCACGGCGAAGGCGGTGACCGAGTTTCCGAGGTTGGAGATCGTCTGCCCGATCCAGAAGCGCCGGAAGTCGTGGGCGGATTGGGGTGAATTCTGCATCATGGGTGTCGGTCGCCTGCTCTCCGTTGAGCGAGATGAGAACGACTGGCGCCTCGCGGATGTCCGCGAGCCGGGCGCGGACGGACATCGTCGGATGAAAACCTACGGGCCGACCGCCATGCCGTTAAGCGGCGACGCCAATGAAGCGAAACCCGCCGTCGTGCATTCCCCGACACCGGGAACGTCGAGAAAGGGCGCGTTGACTGCGCGGGCTGTACCGACGTCGATGTATCGTAGGATACTCGCTCGTCTTTGCCGCCCGCCATCCTGTCCCGATCACGGGGGTTCAGAAGTGCTTCCCGATGCAGGGGCCGCTCGCCGACCGATGCGCCGCGCATCCGTCACGGCGTGCGCCGCAACTCCCCGGGGACGGACCGGATCGTCGAGGATCGTGAAGAGGCGGAGCGCCGGATGACATCGAACCGAGGGGAGCGACGGTCGCCGATGGCCGGACCGGCCGACGGCGCCGAGAAGCGTACGTTCGATGTGGAGGCGGCGGCGGGCGCGGTTCGGGTCGCGGTGCAGCCGTTCCCGAAGGCGGCGATGTTCGCGCTCGCGGATCTGGGCCATCGGTCGCTCTTCGCGCAGTTGGTCGCCTGCCTGCTTTCCGTGCGCACGCGGGACGAGGTCAGCCTCGTCGCGAGTCGCCGGCTCTTCGCGGTCGCGCCGACCGCTGCGGCGGTCGCGGCGATGACGCCCGAGGCGATCGACGCACTCATCGGCGACGTCACGTTCCACGAGCAGAAGGCGCACCGCATCCACCGGATCGCGGAGGAGGCCGAGCGGAAGCACGGGGGCGATCTGCCGTGCGACCGGGCGCTGCTGCTCGCCCTGAACGGCGTCGGCCCGAAGTGCGCGAATCTGGCGCTCGGGATCGCCTGCGGCGAGCCGTTGATCAGCGTCGACATCCACGTCCACCGGGTCTGCAACCGATGGGGGATCGTCTCCACGAAGACGCCGGAGGAGACGATGGACGCCCTCCGCGACGCGCTCCCCGCGCACCTCTGGATCGAGATCAACGCCCTGCTCGTCCCGTTCGGCAAGCACATCTGCACGGGACTCGCCCCCCATTGCTCCACCTGCCCGGTCCTCGACATGTGCCGTCAGGTCGGGGTCGGCCAGCACCGCTGATCGCGCCTCCGAATGCGGCGAATGTGCTCCGCATCCGTCCAGGCCCTCCGCGCGCCTTGTCCTTCGTCGATCGGCGCGTCGGAACAACGGGTTGGCGTCTCGCCCCTCATCCGCCTACGCTTTCTCATCTAGACAACATACGAATGACGTCTGAAGAGGGGGTGGTCGAGGTGAGGGGCAGTCTTGCGAACTCGCTCGCGGCGGAGATGACCGTCCGCATTCTCGACGGCACCTGCCTCCCCGGCTCGCCGCTACCGCCCGAGCCGGACCTGTGCGCCCGGTTCGAGGTCAGCCGGACCGTCGTCCGGGAGGCGATGGCGCGGCTGGCGCGGCAGGGGTTGGTGGAGATCCGGCAGGGCGTCGGCACCGTCGTCCGCGACCGCGCGGAGTGGCGCGACCTGGACCCCGATCTCCTCGCGATCCGGGCGGACGCAGGACTGCTGGCCGACGTGATGCCGGACCTGCTGGAGATCCGGCGGATGGTGGAGATCGAAGCCGCGGGACTCGCCGCGCAGCGGCGCGGCGATCGGCATCTCGCCCTGCTTCGAGGCGTGGTCGAGGAGGAGGAGTCGGACGGTTGTCCGGAGGCTGCGGAGGCCTCGCCCGGATGCCTCGACCTCGACGGGTCCTTCCACGCCGCGGTGGCCGAGGCAAGCGGCAACGCGATGCTGCGCCAGCTCCTGCGGCTGGTCGATCTCGGTCGGCAGTCCGGCCGCGGCATCCCGGGGCACCGTGAGATCCTGGACGCCATCGAAAACGGAGACCGCGACGCCGCCAGGCAGGCCATGGCCCGCCACGCCGCGCATCCCCGGCGCCGGGCGCGCGCCGCGGCGCCGTAGAGCCGCGGAGTCCGGCGGACCAGGCTCGACGGGGATTCGGGAATCCGGCGTCGATGCTCGCGCGGACGACGAACGGTTCGGGACCGACTCCATTCTTGATGGTGCGGATGGAAGACCGCGACCATGCGCCGTCATGACGGGGTGGCGTCCCAGCGTCTCAAGGCAAGCCCGACCCAACCGGCGATCTGGGCCGTGGGGTCCCAGCCCAAAGCGTCGGCGAAGCGGAGGTCGGCATCGGCGTTGCGGATCGGCGAGAGCAGGAGGGCGAGGTCGAGGGCGCGCCGACGCTCCCGCTTCGTTCCCCACGGCAGGGAGTCGAGGTAGGCTTCCCGGACAAAATCCATGCCCGCATCGCCCGCCAGCTTCCCGGTGGCCAGGAGCAGCTTGTCGATCGCGAAGAAGGGCGGGCCGATGTCGGCCTCCTCCCAATCGAAGATGAGCACGCGCCCGTCGTCCCGCCGCACCGCATTGTCCGGATGCAGATCGATGTGGTGGGCCGTCAGGGGCCACCCACCCCGCGCCAGTTCCTCCACCCATCGCGCCACCCGTGGGCGGGCCCCGGACAAGCGCTCGATCACGTCGGCCGGGAGGCGCGGAGCATCGGGCGTCGTGTCGCCCGACTGCCAGGCGGAGAGGAGCCGCCGCTCGATGGCTGAGATCAACTCGTCGAACACGGCGGGCACGCGCTCGACCGGCGATCGGGGAACGCCCGGCGCTTCGGACGGAGGAAGGCGGGCGATTGTGGACTGGATGCGTGCCAGCGTGCGCGCGATCTCCTGCAGCGGCTCGAGGGCGCCCAGCGAACCGATGTTCTTGCCGGTGAAGACGCCGAAGAGTTCCCACCTCCGCCCCGGCTCCTCGACCCAGGCCAGCAGCTCGGGCACGTCGCCGGGGCAATGCCGATGGAGCAGGTCGTAAACGGCGGCGCCGGTGAAGGACTGCGGCAGGAAGTTGGCCTTGAACACCGCCTCGGCCGGCGAACCCTTCCCGCGCGTCGCAAACCGCGCCGTCACGCCCCACGCGTTCGCGCGATGGACGGTCACCGGTCCCTCCACGACGGGGGAGCCGGGCAGCGATGCCGAGATCCAGGCTCGGACGGCGTCGGAGTCCACCGACTCGGCCGGCCAATCGGGCGACAGGGGCGGTTCCGGCGACATCCGTCCCGGCTTCGTCGGTTGGCCGTCTTCCATCGATCAAGCCTACCAGCTCGCCACTCGGCGCCATCGGCCCGCCTCTGTCGCGAGCGCCGAACGAGGGGGCCGATCCGCCACTTCCCGGACTGTCTCGGGTGGCGGGTCCGCTCCGAGACGCGCCTTCCGCGATAAGATGCCGTGCGGCGGCGTGCCCTTCGGAGTGCCGCCGCCGGATCTGCCGATGGATCGGACGGGGAGGACCGGATCATGAACGGGATGGACGCGACGCGACGGTTCGTGGCGGGTTTGGGCCTGCCGAGCGGCGACCGCAACGACCTGCCGGCCTCGCCGCTGCGGTTCGCGGACGGCGGGCAATACCGGATCGAGATCCCCTCGGTCGAGGGCCCGAACGCGCTGCGGGCCGTCTACGCCCAGGCCGACGCGCTGGGCGTGCCCGTGCATCGGGTCAGCCAGGGCAGCGGCGTGATGCTGATGACCGACGACGAACTGGACGAGATGGCCGCGCTCGGGCGGGAGCGCGGGATCGAGATCAGCCTTTTCGTCGGGCCGCGCGCGGGGTGGGACACCGGGGCGATGGCCTACTCGACCGCCGGCCGGGTGGTCGCGCCGAAGGTCCGCGGGATGGACCAGCTGGTCCAGGCGGTCGAGGATGTGAAGCGCGCCTGCGGACACGGCATCCACAGCGTGCTCGTCACAGACGAGGGGCTGCTTTGGATTCTGGCCGAGATGCGGAAGACGGGCGACCTGCCCGCCGACCTGATCCTGAAGGGCTCGGTCATGTTCGGCGCGAGCAATCCGGCCTCGATCCTGCTGCTGGAGCGCCTTGGCCTGACCACCTTCAACACGCCGACCGACCTGAGCCTCGCCCAACTCGCCGCGATCCGGCAGGCGACGGCGATGCCGCTCGACATCTACATCGAGGCGCCCGACGACATCGGCGGGTTCATCCGGCACTACGAGATCGCCGAGATCGTGCGCGTCTGCGCGCCGGTCCACCTCAAGTTCGGGCTCCGCAACGCCCCCAACATCTATCCCGCGGGAACCCACCTCGAGGCGACCGCGGTCGCGCTGACCAAGGAGCGCCTGCGCCGCGCCAAAATCTCCCTCGACCTGCTGCATCGGCTCGACCCCGGCGCCATGATGTCGCCATTGCCGACTCGGGGAGACTGAGCAGAGAAGCTGCCATATCTCGCGCAGCGCCCCCTGCCCCCATCATTCCGAGCGGAGCCCGCAGACGCAGTCGCGGAGTCCAGGAATCCCTTCGAGCAACGCAAGAACCGGCGTCGGTGGGGTAGATGGCCATCACGATGCCTGATCCACTCGTGACAATGGCGGAGGAGACGCGCCCCGCAGGTCATTCTGACGAAGGAAGAATCTCGTCGCGGTTCTGGATCAGATCCATCACAACGGACCACGCACAAGCATTTCGACCGGAAGGCTGCGCGTGGAAAGACGTCCGGTCCCCGTCATTCCGAGCCGGGTCGCGGCGTCCGGGAACTTCCGTCGACGGCAGGTCTGGCACACGGCGACGGTCGAGCTCTACGTCGGGCATAGCGAAGGGCGCCGAGTTCCCCCGACGCCCTTCTCTCGTTTCAGCCTGCGCGAGGAACGATCAGCTTGGCGGGGTGAGCACGATCACGACGACGCCGCCTTCGCCCGCGGCGCGGGAGACGAAGGTGGCGGTGCCCGAAGAGCCTTTGTACGGCCCTTCGACCGCGTTAATCTGCATCACCAACGTGGCCGGGCGCGCGTTGGGGTCGTCGTTCAGGTAGAGCCAGCGCAGCACAGAGGCGGGATCGTCGGCGTTCACCGCGTAGGCGTCGAGGGTCGAATCGCCGAGGACGATCCGCGGCAAACCGCTGTTTTTCGCATCCTCGAATTCGACCGTGCCGGTGACCGCGCGTCCCCCCGTTTGACCGGTTTTGGCGACGCCGCTCTCGTTGACGCTGATCGGGCCGAGCTTCAGCGGGCCGCCCGCCGGGTCCTGCTGATACCAGGTCACCAGCGTGACGACTTTCGTCGCCGCAGCCTGGGGCGTCGCGTCGGCCGCGGGCGCGGTCGGCGTGGTCGCCGCCGCGGCGGCCGGCGTCTCCGACACCGCGGCGGGAGTGCTTTGCTGCAGCTTCGCGCTCGCGCCGGGACCGCGCAGTCCGGCGGCTCCGGTCAGGCACAGCAAGGCGACAATCACACCAAGGGCTCGTGTTCGCATCTGCATTCATCCTCCGCGCTGCGCTGTCGACGCTCAGGCGACGGCGGGCCGACATGATCGCCGATGCCCATCCGGAACCGGTCTCGACCGAATGCCGCCCTCGCCGATGTCGGCAATAGTATCAGGCCGGCCGGCGCCCGCCACCTCCTGCCCGTCAGGCGACGCCGACGCGGGCCGCGGCGCCCAGCTCCGCGAAGATGGCCACGACCTCGTCGCGCACGATCTCGGCCTGTCCCGGCAGCAGGTGATGAGGGCTGAACGCCACGCTCGCGCCGTCGTTGAGCACCACCTCGATCGGATTCGCCCCTTCGCGCAGCCGCGCGACGAGCCGGTCGCGGTCGATGCCCGCCTCGGGGGTGAGCGCCATGATGATCCGCGGGATCGGCTCGCCGGCCTCGTTGATCTCCGACCGCGTGACCGACACCCCCTGCGGCAGGTCGGCGGACCAGGCGTCGAGCCAGCGGCCGACCTCGCCGCTCCACGCCGCCGCCTCGGCCTCGTGGTCGGCGGCCAGGTAGGTCTCGACCGCGGTCAGCAGGCCGATCATCGCCTCCTTGGAGACCTTCATCGGCCGGCCGATCCGCTGGTTCGGGGGCCCGTTCAGCCGCATCGCCCGGACGATCTCCGCCCGGCCCACCGCGAGCCCAGAGTTCTGCGGACCGCGCAGGTTCTTGCCGCCGCTGAAGATCGCGAGATCGACGCCGAGTTCGGTCGTGTAGCGCCACAGGTTGGCGACCGGCGGGATCTGCGCGGCCGCGTCGACGACCACCGGGACGCCGCGCGCATGGGCGCGCTCGACCACGACCTCGAGCGGCAGCGTGTTTCGGTTGAGATGGGTTCCCGCGAAATAGAGCACGGCCGCGGTCCGCTCGCCGATCGCGGCGTCGAGCTCCCACGGGAACGTCTCCATCGCGTTCCCGATCTCGACGAGCGTGACCCCGACCTGGCGCACGGCGAGGTCGTACATGTTGCGCTGCCCGCGGTAGACGACGACCTCGTTCTTCATGCCCGCGGTCTGCATCGGCAGCCGGGCCATCAGCGCCGGGTCGTCGCCGGTCATGCAGGCCGCCGTCGCCAGCGCCAACGCGGCGGCGGCGCCGTTGCTGACGTAGGCGGCCTCGTTGTGGGTCAGCTGCGCCAGCCGTGCGCCGACCGCGGCCTGCAGGTCGACGAGATTCACGAAGCAGCCGGCCGCGTCCGCCATCGCCTGCGCGACGTGCTGCGCCATCATCGATCCGCCGATCCGGGTGTAGGTCG
>JBPCRG010000073.1:0-6388 GCA_050997095.1 Thermomicrobiales bacterium
CGCCACGAGAGCTCTGTACGTCCTTAAATTCAAGAGCCGGCCCCTTTTTGAGAGCCGGCTCTTGTTCTCGGTGGAGATGGGGGGAGTCGAACCCCCGTCCAGAACCGCTCGCCGGTAGCCTACTACATGCGTAGTCAGTGTTTTATTTACCCCGGAGAGCTCCCACTGACTGGATTTCTCCGGAGTTAGCCGAACTCCCTTTGATCGTCGCGCTTCGGCGGACTAGACGATCGCACCCTTACCTAAATGACGCCCGGTTCCGGTCCCGGCAGGGAGAAGTCCGGTCAGACGCGCTACCTAGAGGTCAGTGACTTAGGCGGCGAGTTGAAGTTGGCGTGTGCCAGTTCTTCTAGTGCCCATTTTTACGAGGCCATGGGCGCCTCGGCACGCATCAACCTAGCCTTCGACCCTGTCGAGACCAAGCATCCCCGTAAGACTCCTCAATACTACGTCCAATCCCCTCAATCATCAAGTCTCGAGGTCGAACACGAGCACGTTCTCTGCGACCGCCTGCACCAGCGGGACAACTGCCACGTGCGCCGGGTGGATCAGATACCGGTCTCGCGACGCCGCCGAATCGAAGCCGAAGGAAAACCCCAATGCATAGCCCTGGTCCAGAGCCTCCGGGCTGCTGTTCGAACCGAATGCGTACGACACGATCCCGGCGATGGACGTCGGCAGAGCCGCGAGCGCGGTCTTCAACGACGAGATCGCGTCGGCACCGATCTCGGCCCTGGGTCGGATCAGGACGATGTGGTCAATCACCGGCCGCTCCTTTCATCGCCAGGCTAGGACCGGTCTTTGAGGGCGCGCTCCATGTCCCGCTTCCCCTCCTTCTCCGCTTCTGCCGCCCGCTTGTCGTACAGCTTCTTGCCGCGGCCGACGCCGATGTCGATCTTCGCCAGTCCGTCTTTGAGACGCACCCGCAACGGGAGCAGGGTCAGCCCCTTCTGCTGCACCATCTCGCGCAGCTCCCGGATCTGCGATTTGTGGACGAGCAGCTTCCGCTGCCGGTCCGGATCGTGGTTGGTGTAACTGCCATGGGTGTACGGCGAGATGCGCGATCCAACCAGCCACAGCTCGTTGTCGGTGATGCGGGCATACGCCTCGGCGATGGAGATCTTCCCCTCCCGCACCGCCTTGATCTCCGTCCCCGTCAGGACGACGCCCGCCTCCAGGGTCTGCAGAATGAAGTATTCGTGACCGGCGCGCTTGTTCGAGGCGATCAAGCGGGTCGCCCGGTGCTGCGTGTCGAGTTTTCGCGGATCATTGCTGGTGGTCATTTCGCGGACTATAGGCTCCCGATCCCGGAGCGTCAATCGGACGTCTAGAATGGTGGGCATGAAACGCCTTCCGAGCACCGCCGACCCCTACGCCGACATTTCCGAACTCTACGACGCGGAACACGACGGGTTCGACGACGATCTGGATTTTTATGTTCAGTCGGTGATCGCGATTGGCGACCCCGTGCTCGAGCTCGGCTGCGGCACCGGCCGGATCCTTCGACCGATCCTGGCCGAGGGCTACCGTTGCACCGGCGTGGACATCTCGGACGCGATGATCCGGCGCGCCCGATCCCGACTGCCCGAATCGGACCTGCTCCGACTCCAGAGCGGGCGCATGGATGACGCCCACTCGGTCCCCGGCGGCCCGTTCGGCGTCGTGATCATCGGGCTCAACGGCTTGATGCATGCGGCGACGCTCTCCGAGCAGCGGGCGGCCGTGATCTCCGCGCGCAAGGCCCTCGACCCCCGCGGACAGCTCCCGATCGACGTCCTCAACCCAACCGCGGAGACGCTTTGCTCGTTCGACCACTCCGTCGTCCACGAAGGAGCCTGGGATCTGCCGGACGGGATAACGGTCGACAAGTTCTCGGCGAGGCGCGTCTTCCCCGCCAGCCAGACCATCTCGACGCGCATCTGGTACGACGTCCGCGATGCGGACGGCTCGGTGCGGCGGATCGCGACCGACCTGGAGCAGCGATACCTGCATGCCGCCGAACTCGGCCTGCTGCTGGAACTCGCGGGCTTTTCGGAGTGGCAGATCTACGGCGGGTACGGTCTCGAGCCCTTCTCCGACGACTCCGACCGGATCCTGATCGCCGCCGAGGCGACGTCCGTCTAAATCCTCGCGGCCCGATTCCGAAGCATCAGGTCGGCGAGCACGATGGCCAGCATCGCCTCCGCGACGGGCACGGCCCGAGGACACACCGACGGATCGTGCCGACCCTCCACCGTGATCCTGGTCGGCGTCAGGTCCGAGGTCACGGTCTCCTGCTCCCGAGCCACCGACGACGTCGGTTTGACCGCGATCCGGACGACGATGTCCTCGCCGGTGGAGATGCCGCCGAGCGTGCCCCCGGCGTTGTTCGTCCGTGTGCGGACGCGCCCGTTCTCGACGTAGAACGAGTCGTTCGCCTCGGATCCCCGGGCACGGGTCACGGCGAAGCCCTCGCCCAGCTCGACGGCCTTCACCGCCGGGATGCTCATCATCGCCTGTCCGATCAGGCCGTCGAGTTTGTCGAAGGTCGGTTCGCCGAGACCGACCGGCACGCCCGTCGCCCGGATCTCGACCACGCCGCCGAGACTGTCGTGCTCCTCTTTGGCGGTCAGGATCGCGTCGACCATCGCCGCGGCGGCGATCGGATCCGGGCAGCGGACGATGTTGCGCTCGATCTCCCCGCGGTCGAACGTCGCCATCGCGATCCCGCCGATCTCGCGCACGAATCCGAAGACCTCCGCGCCCGCCGTCGCCAGGATCTTGCGAGCGATCGCCCCGGCCGCGACCCGGCCCCACGTCTCGCGGGCCGACGACCGTCCGCCGCCGCGATGGTCCCGATGGCCGTACTTGGCCCAATAAGTGAAGTCGGCGTGGCCGGGACGGAAGACATCGCGGAGGTTCTCGTATTTCGAGGAGTCGACATCTTTGTTGTACGTGATCAACGAGATCGGGGCGCCGGTCGTGACGCCTTCGAACACGCCCGAGAGCAGCTCCGCCCGATCGGTCTCGTTGCGGGGCGAGGTGACGGCGCTCTGTCCCACGCGCCGACGCCCCAATTCGAACTGAACATCCTCGATCGAGAGGGGCAGATTCGCCGGGCAACCCTCGATGACCACGCCCAACGCCGGGCCGTGGGACTCGCCCCATGTCGTCAACTTGAATATCGAGCCGAAACTGCTGCCCATGGTTCGATCTTCCCACCAGTCATCGTCGGGAGTGCTCCCGGGTCCACCAACGGCCAACCCCATGCCTACGTGATGCTCACGACGTCCTCCGGCATGTTCAACAGCCTGGCGTAGACGCGATAGTCGTTGGAGATCGACCGGCGGAATCCGATCCGCTCGTACAGGCGCTGCGACCGTTCGTTAAGGCGCTGCGTGCTCAGCCCGATCCGCTTCGCCCCGCTCTGCTCGATCCGCTGAACGGCGAACCGGACCGATTCGAGACCGATTCCCTGGCCCTGCTGGTCGGGCAGGACCGCGACCCGGTCGAGATGGCCCCACCCGAGATAGGACGTGACGCCGATGTAGGAGACTGGAGCGTCGCGCCAATACCCGACGAACAATTCGACTCCGGCGTCGGCGCCATATTCAACGAACTCGAGTGTCGAATTTCGCCAGAGCCACGGGAATGCCCGCTCGTCGATCGTCCGCAGCACGTCGAGGTCTTCGGCGAGTCGCGGGTCCGCCCGGCGAAAAGCCACGCGCTTGACCGGGGCGGCCGGTTCCTCGCGTCGCTGGAGCTCGTAGGTGATGACTTCCTCGGCCAGATGAAATCCGACCCGGTCGTAGAACTCCGGGCGTCTCCGTTCATCGATCTCGACGCACAGGATGACGGCGTCGCCGCTGGCCCGCGACCGTTCCACGGCGCCCTGGACGAGAGCCTCCGGATTCTTGACCGCGGCGAGTTCCAGAATGTTCGCGATCTCCTGCCGCCGCCGCCACGGAGCGACGACGGCGAATTCCTGGGTCTCCGGGAGCCAAACCGATCGGCCCGGGTGGTCCGTCAGCATCCGGCGCATCTCGTCCGGGTTCAGTCGCGACCAATTGCCGAGCCGGATCGCGTGGAGATCGTCCGGGGAGAGGACTCGGACCTGCTCATGGATTCGGGCGGCGCGAAGGATCGAACCGACGTCGGTCACCACCTAATGCTCCATCCAGACCGAATCCAATCTCAAAATGCCCAGCGCCGTCACCTCCAGCCCCTTCACCGCGGGTTTCTGAAGCGTGTACGCGACATCGACGTACATCGGCACGATCACATTATCGTCGATCAGCAGTTGCTGGGCCCGCCGATAGAGATCGATCCTCCGGGTCGGGTCCATCTCAGTGGCGGCTCGCCGGAGCAGTTCATCCATCGCCGGGTTCGAGTAGCCGACGTAGTTGTCGGCCCGTCCCGTCCCGAACAGCGACGTCAGGAACGTCTCCGGATCGGGGTAGTCGGCGCCCCAGTAGAGTTCATAGGCGGGAAACGCGCCCTTCGAGAGCCCGCCGATGAAATCGGGCCAATCGACATCTATGACCTCGATGCGCAATCCCAAGGAGGCCTTCAGCGAGTCGCGAAGCGATTCCGCACCCGAGTATCCGGAGACGTAGATTCTGATCGGCGGGACATTCTCTGCGCTCTTGTAGGACGACTGGGTGATCGCCGCCTTCGCGGCCTCCAGATTGAAGGCGGGCATCGCCGCCGTCCAATCGCTTCCCAACATGCCGACGGGGACGAGACCGTCCGGCTCCCGGTAGTGGCCGTCGAAGCTCACCGACGCGACGTTCTTCCTGGGAAATCCGAGTTGGATCGCCCGGCGGATCATGGGATCGCTCAACGGCGCGACGTCCGATCGGAACGCCACGTAATCGACCGCGAAAAGCGGCGTGACGGTGACCTGGTCGCTCAATCCGGCGCTTGCGGAAAGCACCCGGTCCACCCCGCCCAGCGACACGCTGTCGATGTCGATGTCACCGGCCTGGTAGAGATTGAAGGACTGAAGCGCCCTCGATCCAAGGCGGATGTCGACTTCACGGAGGAGAGGGGCGCCGTCGTAGAACTTGTCGTACGGAGCCAGCGTCATGTGGTCGCCCTCCTTCCATTCCGCGATCCGGAACGGCCCGGAGCCGTTCGGAGCCCGCCACCAGTCGCCGCCGCGGGCGACGTCGCGCCGATCGATGACGGACCCCGGGGCCGACGCCAGCTTCATCAAGAACGCGGCGTTCGGCTCGGCCAACTGGATCTGGACGGTCAGCCGGTCGATCGCGGACACGCCGCTCATCGCCGTGGCCGCCCCGGAGACGACTTGGTCGAATCCGACCACGCCGGAAAAAAACGTCGGACCTCCCAGGGGCCCCAGATTGCCGCCGGCGGTGGCCGGATCGACAGATCGATTCATCGAGAAGAGGACATCGTCGGCCGTGATCGGGCTACCGTCCTGGAACGATGCGTCGGCCCGGAGCGAGAAGCGGTAGGTCAATCCGTCGGCACTGATCTCGATCCGTTGCGCGAGTTCCGGGACGGGGTTGAGATCGCGGTCTAGTCTGGTCAGCCCGCGGTAGATCTGCCGCACGAGGAACGCGCTGGAGAGATCACGGGAGAGCGCGGGATCGAGGGAATTCGGTCCCTGGGCCGGCCCGGCAAGGTGCAGGACTTGGTCGCCCTTTGGCGTCGCGATTCGCGGTTGCGGGGTCGCGTCAATGACTGTCGAAGTGTAGGTCGTGGATTTCGACGGGATATGTCGCTCAGAGACGCTGGAGTTCGCGAGGGCGAAGGAGCGGAGGCCGACGCTCAGGAGTGTGATCAAGAAAGCCAAAAGGATGGGAACGATAAAAAGGATTCTGCTCGTGCGCTGGCTTCTCATGGCAGTGATTCTAATTTGCGCTCCGGCGCTCGGCAAACTCCGCGTCGCATTCACATACGTGCGGTCCGCCCTGGCATAGGGGTAAGACGCTGGCGATTCGCGAATCGGTTCGAGGATCTCCACGGAGCCGCCGGTTTACGGTTTCGCTGAGGCGATCGAGGTCGACTTCGCGCAACCGGTTGCCCTCACCTCGAGAATCCCGGGCTCGAACCGAGACTTCTCCATTTTCGGTCTTGCAGTCAGTGCTACCTGATAGTACTAGGACTTCTGCTCTATACCTCTTGACTTCATAGTACTAACGGGCTATTCTGGAGGTACTGAAGTCGCCTCCCCTTCAACACGGAGAGACGCACGGGGAGTCGGATCCGGCGGAGCGGGAGTTTGCGCAATCCCGTTCAAGGTCGAGCATTCAATGCTCATTCACGAAAGGAGCATTCTCTTGAAGTGGGACGGAATTAGGTGGACTTAGAGGCTATCCAGAAAGTAGGCGGGCATGGCGGAGCTTGCGGTAGATGATCAGGACGGCGGCCAGTTGGACGA
>JBPCRG010000095.1:0-2819 GCA_050997095.1 Thermomicrobiales bacterium
CAGCTCGACCCCGGCCACGATGTTGCCCCATTGATCCGAGCCACCCATCTGCAGGGCGCAGTCTTCGGCTCGGTAGAGGTGCAGAAAGTCGTATGCCTGCACCAGACGGTAGTTGAACTCCACGAAATTGAGACCGGTCGTCTCCAACCGAGTGCGGTACGTCTCCGCGGCCAGCATCTCGTTGACGGAGAAATGGCGGCCGATGTCGCGCAGGAACTCGATATACCGCAGGCCGAGCAGCCAATCGGCGTTGTTCACGAGCAGGGCCGCCGGGCTGGCGTCGGCGAAGCGCCCGCCGGCGAAGTCGATGTAGCGGTCGAACTGCCGGACGATCCCGGCGAGATTGGCGTCGATCGTCTAGCCCGCGAGCACCGCGCGGGAGGCGGTCTTGCCGGTCGGGTCGCCGACCAGAGCCGTGCCCCCGCCCGCGAGCGCGATCGGACGGTGCCCGAAGCGCTGCAGCGTCGCCAGCATCATCACCCCGAGCAGGTGGCCGACGTGCAGCGAGCTGGCGGTGGGGTCGAAACCGACGTAGGCGCTGACCTGGCCGCGCGCGAACGCCTCGCGCAGCGCCGCCTCGTCGGTGACGTCCTGGACGTATCCGCGCGCGCGCAGGTAGTCGACGGGATTGCGGCCGGCGTTCCTCGCCTCGACGGCGGCGTCCTCGATTATGGCGGCGCTCATCCGATGTGTCCTTTCGCGGCTGTCGGTCTCCGGGGTTCGGGGGACTCGTTTCGGGCGCGCAAAAAACCGAGGCGTCGGCCTCGGTTCCGGAGTCTCCGCCGCGACGGTCCGCCGCCGTCAGTGGCGGACGGGCCTTGGATGGTCGCAGGCGAAGACCCGATGCGCGGTCCCGTAGACCCTGCAGCGCGCGTCGCCCGGCTCCGAGGCCGGGACATCCGCAAGCTGCCGGGTGGTTTCTCCTCGCGCGCAATCGTTCATGACCGGAACGCTACCGGACCCGCCGTGCGCGCGTCAAGGCGCGGCGGCGATGCGGGCGCAGCGTCAGGACTGGATCGTGCCCGCGAGAAAGCCTTCGACGAACGCGGGAATCTGCGACCAATCGCCGGAATAGATCCACATGCCCTCCGGCGTGCTGCCGGGGGAGACGTAGTTGATCAGGCTCGTGAAGGCGACGGAGTCGTTGCTGAAGGAGGGGGCCGCCAGGACCAGCCCAAGCTGCTGCTGCTTCGACAGGCTCGTCTGGACGCTCTTGCGGTGCTTCTTGTAGAGCGCCGTCAACTGGGGGGCGGTCTTCGGCGACCGCGCCCGCTCCAGCAGCGCCCGCAGCACGAGGTGCTGGCGCATCACGCGGCCGTCGTCACCGTCCTGATGGCGGGTGCGGCTGAATTCGAGCGCCTCCGTCCCGGAAAGATGGACTTGTCCCGCGGGGAAGAAGATCTCTTTGACCCCGTAGTCCTCCGTCGGATATTGGGAGTCGTAGACATCGTACGGGTTGGCCACCTCGATGCCGCCGAAGGCGTCCACGATCTCGGCCAGCCCGCCGAAGTTGGTCATCACGGCGCCGTGCGTCTGCAGGCCGAAATTCGTCTGGATGGTCGATTCGACGAGCGCCGCGCCAGCGGCGAAATCCCGCGTGTCGGCCCCGGCGTTGGAGCCGAAATCGTAGGCGCGGGTGATCTTGTCGTAGCCGATGCCGGGGATCTGCACGTAGAGGTCGCGCGGGATGCTGACCGCACGCACCGTCTTCTGCGCCAGATCGACCCGCGCGATCATCAGCACGTCGGAGTTCTCGGGCTGGTCGGGCTGGCGCGTGTCGAGCCCGCCGACGACGAGCGTCAGGGGCTCGCCGGGCGCCGGCGTCGTCGCGTCGTTCGCCGCCGAGGCTCCCGACGGCAGCCATCGGGCCGCCAACGCCAGCGGGCCGAGGAGTGCGAGGCGCAGCCGCGCCCGCGAGGAAAGGAGTGTGCCGTTCATGCCGTGTCGATCCTCCATCGCCCATGCGGCCGGACGCCGCGGTGCTGTCCATCATCGGGGTCCATGGCGGGGGAGTCCACGGTACCACCGTCCTTCATGACGCGGCAAGCGCGCGATCGGTTTCGTCCGCCCGGATCACGCTCCCGGCGGCGGGGAGGGTTCGGCGGGGACGGCGGTTCCCGGCTGCGCGCGGAGCTCGCGGAGGAGCAGGAGGACGACGGCGAACGCGGCGAACGTGACGGTCGTCTGCCTGAAGACCTCGAGCGAGAGCATGGAGGCGCCGTGCAGCGCCGCCGCGGCCGAGCCGAACGCGATCGTCTCCCGCGGCGCCGCGCGCTCCCCGAAGGCCCTGCCCAGAAAGACGGCCAAGGGGATGAAGAGGAAGACCATGCTCTGCTGATGCGTGTGGTACGAGGTCAGCAGCGAGACGAGCAGGATCAGACTGAAGGCGAGGTCGGGCCGGCTGCGGAATGTCGTCCCTCTGGCGGCGGCCGTGAGCGCGATGAGGGCCAGCGCGGCGGAGAGCGAGACGACGATCCGGAACTCGGCGGCGGAGGACAGGTCGGGCGCGAAGCGGAGGAGGGCGCCCCGGATGTTGAACATGACCTTCGGCGCGATGCCGGTGTGGAAGGGCGAGGCGGCGCCGTAGAGCCGCCACAGATCGATGTAGCCCACGGCGCCGCGCCAGCCGACCACGGCGATCGACAGTGCGGCCAGACCGGCGCCGGAGATGATCAGGCCGAGCGCGGCCGTCCGCCGGGAGAGCAGCAGCGCGGCCAGCGGCAGCAGGACGAACTGGGGCCGCAGGGCCAGAAAGCCGAGGCACAGACCGGCGCAGAGGTCGCGGCGCGGCGCGGCCGTCCCGCCGCCATCGCCCGGGG
>JBPCRG010000123.1:0-4029 GCA_050997095.1 Thermomicrobiales bacterium
ACCCGGGCGAGGAGGTCGCGCCCCAACCCGTCCGTGCCGAGCGGATGGGATGCCGAGCCGCAGAAGAGCAGCGGCGGCGCAAGCCGATTCGCGAGCGATTGGTGGGACGGGCTGGTCGAGACCAGCCACGGGCCCGTCACGGCGACGAGCGCGAGCAGGGCGATGGCCGCCAATCCGAATCCCCCGGCGACCGAGAATCGGGGAAATCTGCGTCGCGCGCGCAGCGGAGTCCGGGGGAGGTCGGCGGCATCCGCGCCGACCCGACGACGATGGGGATGGATGCCGGAGACGCGCGTCGCCATCACGCCCCCCGACCCGACGCGGCGGTCTGCCGGATGAGACGCGGGTCGACGATCCGGGCGACGGCGTCGACCGCAAGGTTGAGGAGCACGATCAGCGTCGCGGCGACGATCACGAACGTCTGGATCACCGGAAGATCCCGGTCCGTGACCGCGCCCAGGGTGAGCTCA
The DNA here is from genome assembly GCA_050997095.1 of Thermomicrobiales bacterium. Lineage (GTDB taxonomy): Bacteria > Chloroflexota > Chloroflexia > Thermomicrobiales > UBA6265 > JBPCRG01. Next base: position 471 of record JBPCRG010000123.1, read on the forward strand.
CCGACTCCGGGATAGGCGAAGACGCCCTCGACCACCACCGCGCCGCCGCTCAGGCACCCGGCCTGAAGTCCGACGAACGCCAGCGTCGGCAGGAGCGCGTTGCGTAGGGCATGGCCGCACACGACCGCGCCTCGCGTCAAGCCCTTGCCCGCGGCGGTCCGGATATAGTCCTGACCCATGGTCTCGATCAGGGAGGAGCGCAGCAGGCGGACGACGATCGCGGTCGGGTAGGCGGCGAGGGTCAGCGCGGGCAGGACGAGCGCGCGCGGGCCGTCGCCCCCGGAGGCGGGCAGCCAGCGCAGCCGGACCGCGAAGGTCAGGATGAGCAGCGTGCCGAGCCAGAACCCCGGAATCGCCTGGCCGACGAGGGCGACGCCGCTGGCGAGGGCGTCGACCGGACCGCCGGACCGGGTTCCCGCGGCGAGTCCGAGCGGCAGTCCGAGGAGGATGGTGATCGCGAGCGCGGCGGAGGAGAGGCGCAGCGTGGCCGGGAGCCGCTCCATCACCGTCCGCAGCGCGGGACGGCGCGCCCGCCACGATTCGCCGAAGTCGCCGCGCGCGGCGTGCGCGAGGAACGAGCCGTATTGGACCGGCAATGGACGGTCCAGACCGAAGCGTTCGCGGATGCGCTGCCGCTGCTCGGGGGACGCGCCGGGAGGCACGAAACCTGAGAGCGGATCGCCGGAGAGGTGGATCACGCCGAAGACGAGCGTCGCCGCCGTCAGCACCACGAGAAACGCATGGATTGCGCGCCGGACAAGGAAGGCGACCACCCGCGGGGCTCCTCACGCTGCCACAGCCAGAGTCCGGAGACACGCCGGACGCACGTCGGGCAGACCATGGGCCGCGATGAGGGCTTCCCTGCTTGCACGGGCGAAATGGCGACGCCCGGAGCGGAGAAGCCCACGGGCGTGGTCAGAGGGTTTTGGGTCACAGAAACGCAAAGCCCAGCGGCGGCGGCGCTGATCTTCACGCCTTCTCCCATCCGGACTATACCGTCGGCTCCGGAGTTCCACCGGATCATGCTCGTGGCCGCGCCACTCGCTCGCGGGCTATACCGCCGGTCGGGAATTGGCCGTCATAACACGCGGCCTCACCCAACCCCGAAGGCTGTGCTTCCGAAATGATAGCCATGAACCGGCGGCGCGTCAATCGGCTTCCCGGTGCCGTCCGTTTCGTTCTAGACTCAACGGACGGATGATCGAGGGGGAGACGCCCCCCGCACGTCATTCTGACGAAGGAAGAATCTCGTCGTCGTTTGCGGTTGGACAGGGCATCGAATGGCGGACTACTTCACCTACATCATGTCCAACGATTCCAAGACCCTCTACACCGGCATGACGAACAATCTCGAGCGCCGCGTCTGGCAGCATAAAGCGGGCTCCACAATGGGATTCACGACACTCTATCGCTGCACGGCTCTCGTCTGGTGCGAGGCGTTTCCGGATCCGCTCTCCGCGATAGCGCGGGAGAAGCAAATCAAGGGGTGGATACGCGCGAAGAAGCTTGCTTTGATCGAAGAGGCCAATCCCGGCTGGGCTGATTTAAGCGCAGAGTGGGAGGGGATGCCGCCCACCTTGGGGCGCACCGCATCCAAACGACGAGTCGAGATTCTTCCTTCGTCAGAATGACATGCGGGGAGCGTCTCCGTCCCCGCAATTCTGGGAGGTCTGTCTGCCGGCATGTGTCTGGCGTGCGGCGACCGACGAGATTCTTCCTTCGTCAGAATGACATGCGGGGCGCGGCTTCTCTTCCCGCCATCCTCGTGTTCTGTTCAAGAGCGATCGGCACGGTTTTCGACGCCGACGCGGCACCCCACCCCCGTCATTCCCAGGTGAGCCCGCAGGCGGAGTCGAGGAATCTTTTCGCGCGAAGCGAGAATCCCGTCGGTCGGGCCGATGACACAAGACCATGCACAGAGCATTGCGTGGTCCGACTGTCGGCATGTGCCTGGCGTGCGGAGACCGACGAGATTCTTCCTTCGTCAGAATGACACGCGGGGGGATCTCCGAGGCGGTCATCCGGAGGAACGAAGGATCTCGTCGTCCCTCCTCTGCTTCTTGGCCCGGCCGTGGTGTCAGGCGGGCCACTTCAGGTTCGGGGCGACGCGTTTGCCGTAGGCTTCGATGAAGGCTTCCTGGGTGCGGCCGACGTTGTGGACGTAGACCTCGTTGAAGCCGAGGTCGATGTAATGCTGGATCTGGGCGACGTGCTCGTCGAGGTCGGGGGTGAGCAGGACCCGGTTTTTGTAGTGCTCGGGCTTGACCATCTTGGCCATCGCCTCGAAGTCCTCCGGGTTGCGGATGTCGCCCTTCGGGAAGGACATGCCGCCGTTCGGCCACTCCTTGATCGCGTTTTCCGTCGCCTGCTCGACGGTGTCGGCGAACGAGACCTTGATCTGGATGATCTTCGGCAGCGTGGACGGGTCCTTGCCCGCCTCCCGGGCGCCCGCCTCGAAGCGCTCGATCAGCATCTTGACCTTCTCGTCGGCGGCCCCGACCGTGATCAGCCCGTCCGTCATCTTGCCGGTGCGGTAGGCCTGGATCGGCCCCGCGGTCGCGACGTAGATCGGCGGCGGGGTCGGCGGCAGGGTGTAGAGCTTGGCGCTCTCGACCCGGAAATGCTGCGAGCGGTACTTGACGACCTTCCCGGTGAAGAGCTTCTGGATGATCTCGATCGACTCGGTCAGGCGCTCCAGACGGACCGGGGCCTCCGGCCAGTAGTCGCCGACGATGTGCTCGTTGAGCGCCTCGCCGGCGCCGAGCCCGAGGTAAAACCGCCCGGGGAACATCGCCTCCAGCGTCGCCGCCGCTTGGGCGAGCACCGCCGGGTGGTAGCGGTAGCCGGGGGGGGTGACCCCGGTGCCGAAGCGCAGCTTGGTGGTCGCGCCGAGCGCGCCCATCCACGACCAGACGAACGCGGAGTGCCCCTGCGACGGCACCCACGGGTGGAAATGGTCGGAGGCCATGACCGAGGAGAAGCCGTTCTCCTCCGCCATCTTGGCGTAGGTCAGCAGGTCGGTCGGGTGAAACTGCTCGAAGCTCGCCGCGTATCCCAGAGTGCCCACGCGCATCCCTTTCGTGTGTCGAACGACGACGGGCCGGCGCCCGCCGTCAGCGGTTCAGCGGAACATGTCCTTGCCCGGATCGATCACCAGATCCAGCGCGGCACCATGCGGCGTGTCGGTCGCGGGAGCATAGCCGCGGATCAGCACGACCGGCCGGGCGTCGAGTTTGTTCATCACGAGCTCCGCCGCCGCCGCCAGCTCGTCGGCGACCGCGAGCACGGAGACGTGCAACTCGTACCCGGCCGCGTCGTGACGCCCGCGATAGTCGGCCAGCGGGGCGATGCCCGCGACGCCGACCGCGACATTGACGATCCCGTTGCGCCACGGCCGGCCGAACGAATCGCTGACGATCACGCCCGGCGCCGCGCCGAACCGGACGCCGAGCGCGCTCCGGAGATCGGCGGCGGAGCGGTCGGGATCCTCCGGCAGCAGGCAGACGGTCTCGGCCGCCACGTTCGAGGCGTCCACCCCGGCGTTGGCGCAGTAGAACCC
>JBPCRG010000151.1:0-3685 GCA_050997095.1 Thermomicrobiales bacterium
GAGAATGGTGAGGGCGAAGACTGCCGGTCGATAGCCGAATCCAAGCCAGGTATAGAAAAGGAAGATTAGTGCAATCGAGGGAATCACTCGGAATGATGCGATGACGCCGACGATCGCGGCGTTGAGACGTCCCGGTCGAGCGAGGTAAATACCAAGTGGCAAGAAGATCAAGCATGCAACTCCGAGCGCAGTAATGCTGAGCTTGAGATGCGATTGCGCCAGATCGCGAATCCGATCCGGGTGTTCGCACATGAATTCCAGAAACGACGAAAACCAATCCATCAACCATCACGCTCGTTCGGCTACGACGCGTCGACTGTCATCCTTACCAACCTGCGTCGCCACTACGCACGATGGATGCCCTTAAAGTACCGCATGCAATCGAGCTGCGCTTACAAAACGTAGGAAGCTTCGCAAGGCGATAGTGAATTTCTTGTGAACTTTCTTCGCTCTTCGGCAGATTTATGGTCATCCAACCGTGACAATTCCGACAAACTTGAAATTCATAGTAGGTCAGGAAAGCGAGTCACTCGACGGGGTGAAGCGCTCGGGTCGAGCGTAATTCCTGACCCGAACAGGCACTCGCAACTACAGGAAACAATTTGGGCGGGGAGACGGGAAGTCCCCTGCAATCCAACGGAGTTTGGGAATGGCATTTCTTCGACGTGGAAAAGAACAGGCAACCTCTGCACCGGTCGCGGATGCGATCATCGAAGCACAGCAGGTGGTCAAAACCTACGATACGGGCACAAGCAATATTCAGGCTCTGAAAGGAATCGACTTCGCGGTCAAGCGCGGCGAGATGATCGCGGTGATGGGGCCGTCCGGCTGCGGCAAGACGACGCTGCTCAACTGCCTCTCGGGGCTCGACGCGATCGACTCCGGCCAGGTGCTGCTCGAAGGGAACGATCTGGCGACGCTCGGCGACCGCAAGCGGACCGAGTACCGGGCCCGGCGGATGGGCTTCATCTTCCAGGTCTACAACCTGCTGCCCGTGCTCAACGCGATCGAGAACGTCGAGCTCCCCCTGCTCGTCTCCGGAATCAAGCCCAAGGTCGCCCGCCAGAAGGCGGTCGCCGCGCTCGAGACGGTCGGGCTGCAGGACTGGGCCACCCACCGCCCCGCCGAGCTCTCCGGCGGCCAGCGCCAGCGCGTCACGATCGCCCGCTCCCTGGTCAACGAGCCGGCCATCATCTGGGCGGACGAGCCGACCGGCGCGCTCGACTCGAAGATCGCCGGCGAGATCATCGGGCTGATGCGGGAACTGAATCTGAGGGAGCGCCTGACGTTCGTCCTGGTCACCCACGACGCGGGCGTCGGCGCCCAGTGCGTCCGGATCGTGCGCATGCGAGACGGCGAGATCGAGGCGGACACCGTCGCCAGCGCGGTCGTCCAGGCCGAGGCGGTCGCCGCCGGCTTCGCGCAGCGGCAGACGGCCGCGGGAGCCCAATAGGGGTCGGTCGTGGTTCTCGCAGTGGTGGACGCAGGCAGCCGACGAAATTCCTCCTTCCGTCAGAACGACATGCGGGGCGCGCCTCCTCCGCCGTCGTCCTGAATGGTCCGACCAACGGCAGTCGCCACCTTCATCGTTGCCTTCGTCTCCCCCTTGCCCCCGAACTCGGGGCGGGTACCCTCTGGGTGCGGGCCGGGGAGATGGGGGGCCGTTCCCGTTCGACGATGCCACCTGCCCTTCGACGCACCGCTGCGGCACGAAGTATCTGGTCGCCGTCAGCTTCGCCGCATCAACGCCATCGCCTCAGAGAAAGCGCGCGCAGACATCGTTGGCGACCATCAGGCCACGGGGCGTGAGCAGAAGCGCGTCGCGGTCCCTGCGCAGCAGGCCCAGCCGCTCGAGCTCGGCGATCGTCGGGCCGAAGGCGGCCTCCAGCGTGACACCGTGGCGCGCGGCGAACTCGCGCCCGCCGATCCCCTCCAGCAGCAGGCGAAGGCCGACCATCATCGTCTCGCCGATCTGACCGGATGCGGAGATCTCCTCGGTGTTCGCGGCGGGCGGCAGGCCGTTCCCGATCGCGGCGATGTACCGGCCCGGGGCGAGGTGGTTGATCGTCCGCCGCCCGGCGACGTGGCCGTGCGCGCCTGCGCCGAAGGCGAGGTAGTCGCCGTTGCGCCAGTAGAGCGTGTTGTGCTTCGAGGCGAACTCAGACGAGCGCGCCCAATTCGCGACCTCGTAGTGGACGAACCCGGCCGCGGCCATCCGCGCCATCGCCGCCTCGTAGCGGTCGGCGGCGGCATCGTCGTCGAGCGGAACCAGGATGCCGCGCGCGACCGCGTCCGCCATCGGCGTGCCCGGCTCGACGATCAGGCTGTAGAGCGAGAGGTGGTCCGGCCCGCCGTCGGGCCACGCCAGCACGAGGTCGAGATCGCGCGCCCAGCTTTCGGCGCTCTGCCCGGGCCAGTCGAAGATCAGGTCGAGGCTGATGTCGGCGAACCCCGCGGCCCGGGCGGCGCGATACGCCGCCTCGGCGTCCGCGGCCTCGTGCTGCCGACCAAGGGTCCGCAGGCCCTTGCGGTCGAGAGTCTGCACGCCGAGGCTGAGCCGATTGACGCCCGCCGCCAGCAGACCGGCGAAATACTCCCGGTCGACGCTGTTCGGGTTCGCCTCGAGCGTCGCCTCCGCGTCCTCGGCCAGCGAGCAACCGGCCCGCGCCGCCTGCACGACACGGCCGATCTGCTCGGGAGAGAGGAGCGACGGCGTGCCGCCGCCGAGGAAGAGCGTCGCCGCCGGACGGCCGTCGAGGGACCGGCCCTGCCGCTCGATGTCCAGGACGAGCGCGTCGACGTAGCGGGGGATGAGCGGCTCCTGCCCGCGATAGGTCGTGAAATCGCAGTACGGGCAGATGTGGGAGCAGAACGGGATGTGCGCATAGAGCCCGATCGGGGCGGCGGGAGGCAGCGGGGCCACGGGTCAGGCCCTCGTCCGGCGCGGGTCGTTCATCCGCGCCCATGAGGCGGCGGCGAGGTCCGCGTCGGCGGCGTCGGCGGGCTCCGGGCGGTAGCGGGCCCGGTCGTAGGCATCGGTCAGCGCGTGCAGTGCCACGAGGACCCCCGCCTCGTCGACGTCGGCGGATGAGGTCGCGGCGAACTCACGCGGGGTCCACCCCGCCCGCCTGCCATGCCCCGCCTCCGCGCTCGAGCGCAGGAATGACCGGTAGGTCTCGCGGACCCGCACGGTGTGGGCGTAAACGGGATCGCCGCGGAGGCTCCCGAGCGCGTCGGGGCCGACCGGCGGCCGACGGCGACCGGCCAGCGCGAGCAGCGCCCGCAGCCACGAGAGCAGATCGAGGCTGGGGCCGACGGGTGAGCGCTCCTCGGTCCCGCCGACCCGGCCGCGGCGACGGCGCCCGCGCAGCACGAATCGGGTCAGCGCGGCGACCGACGCCGCGATGATCGCCGCGGCGGCGAGGTAGCGGATCGCGTCGGGCGCGTGGGCCGCGTGATGGGCGGAGCGCTTGACGACGTCGCCCTGCCCAACGGTCGGCGGAGTCAGGTGGAACCCCGCGAAGTTGAAGTGCCGTCCGGCCAGCAGCCAGAGCAGCGGCGAGACGACGATCAGCGCGGCGAACGCGAGCGTGAAGATCACGATCCTGACCGCCAGGCCGATCACCCACAGGATCGGGCCGAGCGCCCAGAGCGCCGTCTCGACGAGATCGCGGGAGAGCAGCGA
>JBPCRG010000161.1:0-7478 GCA_050997095.1 Thermomicrobiales bacterium
GCAGGAGCGGGGCGACGACGGCCCAGAGACCGTCGGGCAGCAGGGGTTTGGCCACGGGTCACCTCCAGTCGCTCCACGACCCGCAGACGGCATGCCAGGTTTTGATAGGCGCTCTTAACTGGTTCCCGTGGCGGTTTGTTATGAGCGGTTCGTCATGGATCGGCACCAAGCTCGAGGGCGAAAGTCTCGACTGTCCGCGTCCCCGGGACGCATCATAGCACTATCGGCCTATACGTGCTGCGATCGAGCATTCCTATCGGGCTAGCCCGATAGGGGCATGAATCTCCGATGTACGACCCGTCGATGCGTAAGGGCGTCTACTCATGGGCCAGCGGCATTCCCTCACTCCCCTCCGGTCCCGCGGGTCGTTGCCGCCACTGCCATGGGTCGAACGCCCCGCGGTCGGGTCGGAGACGCCGCGGACGATCATCCCGATCCGGCGGCGCATCCCGTCGTTCCCGTCCTTCCGCCCGCTCGAGATCAGCGACCAGTTCGAGATCGAGCAGTGGGTGAAGCAGTTCCCGCCCTACTCCGATTTCAATTTCGTCAGCCTTTGGTGCTGAAACGTCGACGGCAGCTTCGCGCTGTCGTGGCTCAACGACAATCTGGTGGTGCACTTCAAAAGCTACGTCTCGGACGACCGCTTCCTTTCGTTCCTCGGGGATTCGGCAGTCGCCCAGACGGCGCGCACGCTGCTGGAGCACGCGGAGCGGCACGGTCTCGAGCGAAGCCTGCAACTCCTGCCGCCCGAGGCGGCGCGGGCGCTCGATTCCACGCCGGGCCTCCGGGTGACGGCGTCGCCGGACTACGACGACTACATCCTGTCCACGGCCGAGTGGAGCGCGTTGGCCGGCAAGCATTACCGCAACCGGCGCAACGTGATCAGCCGGCTGCGGCGGGAGTCGGCCCCGGCCGTCGCCCCGCTCGACGCCGGCGACCCGGAGGCTCAGCGCGCGATGCTCGACCTCTTCGGCCGCTGGGCGACGCAGCGCGGCATCGCGGGGACGTCCGAGGCGGTCAATCAGGCGCTCGCCCTGCAGCGCGTCTCCTCGCTGCCGCGCCCCGGCGACCTGCTCTCGCTGGGAGTCTGGATCGACGGCGGGCTGGCCGCGTTCTCGATCAACGAGCCGCTGTCGCGCGGCTATGCGATGGGCCACTTTTGGAAGACGGATCAGCGCTGGCCCGGCGCGTACACATTCCTTCTCCACGAGACGGCCCGTGCGCTCCGGGCGATCGGTTGCGACTACCTCAACGTCATGCAGGATCTCGGCGTGCCGGGATTGAGGACCGCGAAATCGCTGTGCCGGCCGGACCATTTCCTGTCGAAGTTCGACGTGCGCCCGATCGCCGTCGCGCCGCCGCCCGATCCGGCGCGGGTCGTCCTCCACATGCGCGCCGACTGACCGCAGGGGATCTGCCGACGCGAGGTCGGGCGAGGGCCGATGCGCGGGAGCGGCGCGGCGATGCCGGGCGGCTCCCGACGATGCGCGCCCGCGGCGGGCCGACGCGTGGCCGGGCCGCCGTTGCGGAACGGTCGCCGGGACGACGCCGACCGCGCGAAGTGGCCGGGTTATACTTCCGGTCGCGCGGAGTCGGCGAAACGGGCGTCGCGGGCCGGCCCTCCGGGCAGGCGTCGACGGTTCGGGTCGTGGACGGGGTGATTTCGGTGCGGACGCTGTTCACCGCCTTCGGACTTGAGCCGTGGCCGCCATGACGGGCGACGCCACCCCCGTCATCCGCCGACCCCCCGACAGCTTGCCCGGCGACGTGAAGACCTCCCATTGCGCGCAGGATGCGCGCGCGAAGCGACTGGATGGATCGGGCGGTTCGCCCGCTCTGCTCGGACGCCCCCCCGCGGGCGGTCCGGCGCAGACCCGGTGCAATGTTGCAGTCCCGCGTCGGCGACGGAGATAGCGGGTGGCGACTCCACCGCTTCGGCGGCGCCGATTTCCGCATTGGGAAGCCGCGCTCGCGATGATGGCGATCGGCGTCGCCTACGGCCTCGTCTCCGATTCCCTGCGCGTCGGTCCTCCGTGACTGCTGCCGTCGATCATCGTCGCGATGCTGGCCCCCCTGACGATCGCGCGCTGGCACGGCCGTCACCTGCTCTCCCGGCGTCTCGGCCTGGTCCTGATCTCGGTGGCGGCGCTCGCGATCAGCGGCAGCGTCGTCGCGCTGGTCGTCCGGCTGCTTGGATCGGGGGAGTCGCCCCGAAAACCCCGCTTCGGGACGCGGCGCTGCTGTGGGTGAGCAACATCGCGATCTTCGCGATCTGGTATTGGGAGCTGGACGGGGGCGGGCCCGCCGTCCGGTTCCACCACGGGTACCGCCCCACCGACCTGCTTTTCCCCCAGAATCAGCAGGGCGGGGAGATGGCGCGGGAATGGTCGCCCGGCTTCGTCGACTACCTCTTCGTCGCCTTCACCGCCAGCACCGCCTTCAGCCCGACCGACACGCTCGTGCTCCTGCCGCGGACCAAGCTGCTGATGATGCTCCAGTGCCTCTCCTCGATCGCCATCCTCGCCATCCTCGCCGCGCGCGCCATCAACACGCTGCAATAGCCGGGGGCGGAGCGTCCGCCGCGCCGCGCCCGTCGACGGCCGGTCAGACGACGTCGACGAGGACGCCGAGCCTGCGCAGGGCGGCGAGGTGCTCCTCGCCGGTGCCGGCGTCGGTGACGACGCGGTGGACGCGCTGCATCGGGGCGACGCGCACGGTGCGCACGCGGTCGAACTTGGTGTGGTCGGCCAGGATCGTGACCTCGCGGGCGGCGGCCATGAACGCGCGGTCCGTCTGCACCTCGGCGGGGTCGTCGGCGGAGAGCCCGTAGTCGACGCGGATGGCGGAACTGCCGATGAAGAGCCTGTCGACCCGCAGGTTCGCCAGCGCCTCCTCGGCCAGCACGCCGTGCAGCGACAGCTCCGAATGGCGCAGCACCCCGCCGGTCAGGATCACCGCGATGCGCGGAAAGGGGGCGAGCAGCCCCGCGACGCCGAGGTTGTTGGTGACCACCGTCAGGTTCCGCCGCCCGGCAAGGTGCGGGATCATGTGCGCCGTCGTCGTCCCGCCGGGGATCATGATCGTGTCGCCGTCGGCGACGTGGAGCGCCGCCGCCCGGCCGATCCGCCGCTTCTCCGCGGTCAGCACGGAGGCGCGGTCGACGATCGGCGGCTCGGGGAGGCCGTCGGCGCGGCGGACCTGCCGGGGCACCGCCCCCCCGTGCGCGCGCTCGATCAAGCCGCGCCGGTCGAGCTGGAGCAGGTCGCGCCGGACCGTGGCGCCGCTGACGCGGAAGCGCTCGCTCAGCTGCGCGACGGTCGCGCCGTGCCGGGCCTCGACGTAGTCGACCATCTGCTGCCGCCGCTCGGCGTCGAGCACCCGGAACGAGGGGGCGGGATCGCTCATGGCCGGGGCGGTCCCTGCTCCACGCGCTCCTCGATCCACGCCGTCGGCGCGGCCCCCACCTTCGCCAGCCACCATGTCGCCCCCGCCTCCGCGAACTCGGCCGCACGCTCGATCTGCCCGGAGGGTCCCTGCGCCTCCGCGACCACGACGTCGAAGGGCGTCCGCGCGATCCTGTGCCCTTGGATGTAGGCGGCCAGCTCGCGCAGGTCGGCCGGGGTCAACGGGGAATCGAGGCGACCGGGGTGGACGCCGTCCCGGCGCGCCGCACGCCGCATCGGGGCCCGGTTCGGCCACCGGCCGCCGACCCAGATCGGGATCCGCGGCGTCTGCAGCGGCCGGGGGAGGAAGGTCATCTCGTGCAGCCGGTGGAACTCGCCTTCGAAGGCGAACGGCTCGCCGCTCCACAGCCCGGAGAGGATGGCCAGCCCCTCGTCCAGCATCCGCGCCCGGGTTTTGTGGTCGACGCCGCGTTCGCCGAACCAGGAGAACTCCTGCTCCGAGGGGTCGCTGAGCCCGACGCCGAGGATGAGGCGGCCGCCGGAGAGGTGGTCGAGGGTGACGGTCTCGCGGGCCAGATGCCAGGGCCGACGCCGCGGCAGGGCCGTGACCAGCGTGCCGATCCTGATCCGCGCGGTGCCCATCGCCACCGCCGCCAGCGCGATCCACGGGTCGGCCTTGGCCAGGCCATCGGGGTCGTGCAGCATCGCGTCCCAGAGGAAGAAGCCGTCCCAGCCCACGGCTTCGGCGCGCGCGGCGAGCCGGGCCAGCGCCCGCGGATCGGCCAGCCCGCCCCAGGGCGCGATCTCGATGCCGTACCGCATGCATCCTCCCCGCCCGAATCCGTGATTCGCTGCCGCGATTCTACCCTGATCGTCAATGGGAGGAAACGCTCAATGTGGCCGATGTTTTCGCCGTACTTCCGCACAGATGGTCGCCGATGATCACGCAAGGCTTAACAGCCGCCGCCCGCCCGCTATCATTGCCCGCATCACGTGGCATGGGGATCTGGACACAACGCTCTTGACCGGTATGCTCTCCGCATTCCGACGCGTGCGACATGATGAGTGGCCGTTGCGAGGGCTCCGCCGATGCGTCTGCTGACGATCACCTGCAACACCGCGGTCGACACCACCTACGTGCTGGACCGCCTGGAGCCGGGCGCGATCAACCGGGTCGCGCGCGCGCTGCCCCGCCCCGGCGGCAAGGGCAACAACGTCGCCCGCGTGCTGGCCACGCTCGGCCACGCCCCGGTCGCCACCGGGTTCGCCGCGGGCCACACCGGCCGCTTCATCGAGGACGCCCTTCGGCTCCAGGACGTCGAGCCGGCCTTCGTCTCCGTCGCCGGCGAATCCCGCGTCTGCCTGACCATCGTCGAGGAGGCGACCGGGCGGATCACCGAGATCCGCGAGCCGGGGATGACGGTCGGGGACGGCGACGCGCGGCGCCTGCTGGAGCGGGTCGGGGATCTGGCGGCCGGCGCGGAGGCCGCGGCGATCTGCGGCAGCCTCCCGCCGGGGCTGCCGACCGATTTTCTGGCGCGGCTGGCGGGCGTGCTCCGGGCCGCGGGGGTCTTCACCGTGCTCGATTCGAGCGGCGAGGCGCTGCGCGCGGGGCTGGCGGGCAGGCCGCACCTGCTCAAGCCGAACCGCGACGAGATCGCGGCGCTGCTCGGCCGCGACGGCGACGGCGACGAACTGATCGCGCTCGTGCAGACGGAGCTGATCGGACCGCGGCTCGACGGCGACGCCGCGGTGCTGCTCTCGCTGGGTGCGGAGGGGGCGGCGCTGATCCGGCGCGACGTCGCCTGGCGGGCCGCCGCGCCCCGCGTCGCGGCGGTCAACACCGTCGGCTGCGGCGACGCCCTGCTGGCCGGCTACCTCGACGGCCGGGCGCGCGGGGAGGGCGATCCCGATGCGTTGGCGCACGCGGTCGCGGTCGGTGCGGCCGCAGCGCTTCAGGAGGCGGTCGGCGCGATCGACGCGGACGATGTTCCGCGACTGCGGCGGGAGGTGCGGGTCTTCGAGGCCGCGTCGGCAGCCGCGCGGGTTGGATGAGGAGCGACGATGAGCCACGCCCTGGACGAGATCTTGAGCCAACCGGAGACCTGGGCCGAGACGCTGGCGGTCGTGCCGCCCCAGTGGCGGGCGATCGCGCCGCACGTCCCCTTCGCCGCCGGCGCGCAGGTGCTGTTCGTCGGCTGCGGCACCTCGTTCTACCTCGCCCAGACCGCCGCGCAGTGCTTCCAGGAGATCACCGGCTTCGCCACGCGGGCGATCCCGGGGTCGGAGGTCTTCCTCTCCTCCGGGTCGACCGTCCCGCGGAACGCCCCGCTCGTCGCCTTCGTCATCTCCCGGTCCGGCGCCTCGTCGGAGGCGGTGATGGCCGCCCGGCATCTGCGGGACGTCGTCCCCGGCTCCGTCACGGTGGGCGTCACGTGCACCCCGCAGTCGCCGCTCGGCGCGGCGACGGACCATTCGATCGAGCTCTTCCACGCCGACGACGAGTCGGTGGTGATGACCCGCTCGTTCACGAACATGCTGCTGGCGCTGCAACTGATCGCCGTGGACGTCGCCAGGGCCGACGGTCTGGGGGAGGAGCTGGCGCGGCTTCCGGACCTGCTTCGGCCGCGGCTGGATGAAATGAAGGAATTCGCCCGTGAATTGGGGGAGCGCGCCGACCTGACCCGCTTCGTCTACCTCGGGCTGGGGCCGAACTTCGGGCTCGCCGCCGAGGCGACGCTGAAGCTGAAGGAGATGACCCAGGTCGACTGCGAGCCGTACAGCCCGCTCGAGTTCCGGCACGGCGCGATCTCGATCGTGCGCGGGGACACGGCCGTCGTCTTCCTGGCGGGGGAGCGGGAGCGCGCCTACATCCCCGACCTGGAGGCGCACGTCGCCGGATTCGGGGCCCACGTCGCCGGCGTCGCGCCCTATCCGTCGCAGTGCGCCCGGACGAGCGTGCTGCTGCCGGCCGGATTGTCCGACGTCACCCGGTCGGTGCTCTACCTGCCGCCGGTGCAGCTGCTGGCCCATGCGCGGGCGCTGGCGCTCGGGCTCGATCCCGACGCCCCGCGCAACCTGAACCATGTGGTGGTCCTCGATGCCCGCTAACCCGCGGGCGCCGATCGCGATCGTAGGCAACCTCAACGTGGACCAGTGGGTGCAGACGGTGGCCCGCTTCCCGGAGTGGGACGAGGAGCTCTTCGTCGATTCCGCCCGGATCGAGCTCGCCGGCTCCGCCGGCTACCTGCTCCAGGCGTGGAGGGGGCTCGGTCTCGACGCCTTCGTCTCGACGATCGGCGACGACGCGTTCGGCGCGTTCGTCGGCGAGCGCCTGGCCGCGCTCGGCGTCGATCCCTCCGGCGTCGAGGTGCTCCCCGGCGAGGAGACGTGCCTCGGGATGATCTTCGTGGGCCCGGGCGGGGAGCGCGGCATCCTGACCGCCCTCGGCGCGCACGCCCGGATGGACCTCGGCGTCGCGGAGCGGCACGACCGCGGGGTGGGGGAGTGCGCCGAGGTCGTCCTCTGCGGCGGCTACCTGCTCCCGAAGCTGGGCCCGGCCGAGCTCCTGCCCTACGCCCGGTCGCTGCGCGCGCGCAGACAGACCGTCGTCTTCGACCCCAGCTGGGATCCGGGCGGCTGGAGCGGGGCGACGCGGCGCGCCACGCTCGACCTGCTCGCCGAGGTCGACGTCTACCTGCCGAACGAGCGCGAGCTGATGGGCGTCACCGGCGCGGACGACCTCGACGCGGCGCTGCGCGCGGTGGAGGGGCTGGCCGGGGAGACGGTCGTCAAGCGCGGTGCGGCCGGAGCCTGCCACGCCGCTGGCGGGCGGCGCGTCGACGCGCCGGGGTTCCCGGTCGAGGCGGTCAACGCGATCGGGGCCGGCGACGTCTTCGACGCGGGCTACCTCCACGCCCGGCGGCTGGGGGAGCCGCCGGAGGGGCGGCTCCGCTTCGCCTGCGCGCTGGCGGCCATGGTCGTCTCCCAGCGCGGCGCGCGGACCTACCCGGACGCCGCCGCGGTCCGCCGGTTCATGGCGGACGGCGCGGGCTCCGGCCGGATCGCCGGCCG
>JBPCRG010000168.1:0-4149 GCA_050997095.1 Thermomicrobiales bacterium
CGCCAATCCCCGTCACCTCCCACCGACAAGCCAGCCCCCCCCGCCTCCTGCCGAACCGACATGCCCTCCCGACCCCGAACGGCCCACGCCGACTAGCCACCCCACTCCAGCCCATCCCCGGCCTGCCCGACGACCCCGACCAATGACGTCGTGAACGTCAATATGCTACGCTGACGGCAATCGAATCGGTGACTCCCACGAGCCGCCCAGGAAGAGGACCGCGACGCCTGTCGCCGCCGCCCTCTCCGGGGCGGCTTTTTTGTTGCCCGATTCACCGGCGGCGCGACGCCGCACACCACGAAGGGCGGCGAGATGCCAACCACCGAGACCGAAACCACCGTGACGGTGGATCAGACCGACGCGGCGCAGGACGAGACCTCGGCAGGGCTGCCGGACGCCGCAAAAGAGGTCATTCGCAAAGAGCGCGAGGCTCGGCGGGACGAGGCCAAACGGCGCAAGGACGCGGAGTCGCGGCTGGCCACGCTGGAGCAGCAGGCCACGGACGCCGCGGACGCCAAACGGATTGCCGACGAGGAGGCCGCGGCCAGACGCGGCGAGTTCGAGGCGCTGGCGACCGACCGCAAGGCCAAGCTCGACGCCGTGACGGCCGAGCACAAGGCGATGGCGGATCGGGTGACGGCCTACGAGGACCGCGACCGGCAACGGATCGACGCGGGGCTCGCCGACATCCCCGACAACCTGAAGGCGTTCGACCCGGGCAAGGATGCGGCGCTCGACGCCCGCCTGGCGTGGTTCGAGACCGCGCAGGCCCAGGTTGCGGCGCTCGCGGGGACCGTCCAGATCGTCCGGACGCCGGGATCGCCCCGACCCATCGCCACAGATAAGAGCGGCGTCGCCGCCGAGCTGGTGCGCCAGCGCGCGGCGGGCGTCGGACGCATCTAACCGACAGGAGACCCATCCATGGCCGCAGTCGCCAAATCCGGGACGCCGAGTCTTTCGACGCGCGTCCCCGGTCCCGAGCACAGCATCATCGGGCTGGTCGCCGGCGAGGACATCGCCGCCTGCGACGCCTGCTACATCGCCGCGGGCGGCACCGTCTTCCGATCCACTGGAGCCGCCGCGACGCCTCCGGCCGACGTGGTTGGGTTTGCCCCTGTCGCCGCGTCCAGCGGCGAGGCCGTCTCGCTCTACTTCGGCGTGAACTTCCGGTATGGCACCGCCCTGACGCCGGGCACAAAGCTCTACCTCTCCGGCGCGGTCGCCGGAGGTCTCGACACGGTTGCATCCGTTGGCGGCACCTCCTGGGTTGGCCGCGTCATCGACGCGACGCGGGTTCACGTCCGCGCGTCCACCTACTAGAAAGGAGCTGAGACATGGCGACAAGTTACGGCACGCTCTCGGTCTCCGATCTGCTGGAGGCCACCGGACAGACGATCGCCGACTACGGCGAGGACAATGCGTTCGCGGCGATCAACAACGGCCTGCAGGCGCATAACGCGATCGTGCGCGACATGATCGCGGGCCTCTGCGAGGTCAGCTCCGGGCGGCTCACCCGCTACGGCGGCGACGCCGGCATGGACATGGTCGACCTCGACGAGTACGGCGCCCCGGACGCGCAGAAGATCGCGGCCGGCTCCAACGTCGGGTTCCCGCTGCGCCGCCAGGGCGTGGCGATCCAATGGACCCGCACGTACATGAACACCAAGACGCCGGCCGAGCTGGCGGGACAGTTCGACGCCGCCCGGGCCGCCGACATCCGGCGCATCCGCCGCGACATCGCCCGCGCGTTCTTCACGCCGACGAACACCCTGACCTACATCGACCGGCTGACCGACAACGCGGTGCTGCCGATCCGCGCGTTCCTCAACGCCGACGGCGCGGGCATCCCCTACGGCCCGAACGGCGAGTCCTTCGACGGCACGACGCACACCCACTACCTGGCGACGGCGGCGCTGACCGCGGCCAACGTCTCCGCGCTGATCGAGACGGTGCTCGAGCACGCGGCGACCAACGGCGTCCAGATCTGGATCAACCGGGCGCAGGAGGCGGCGATCCGAGGGATGACGGGCAACTTCACCGCATTCGTCAACGCCCGGATCATCAGCGCCGACACGGCCACCATCGCCAACGGCGTGCTCGACATGACCAACCTCTCCGACCGCGCGATCGGCGTCTTCGACAGCGCCGAGGTCGTGGTCAAGCCATGGATTCCGGCCGGCTACCTGCTGGCGACGGACCCGGGCTCGCCGATGAAGCCGCTGCGGATTCGGACGCGCTCCGGCGCGCTGGACGGGTTGGGGGCGCTCACCATCGCCGCCGACCACGAGCACTACCCGCTGCGGGCGAACGTGATGGACCGGGAGTACGGCATCGCGCCGCTCACCCGCTGGAACGGCGCCGCGCTCTACACCGGCGGAGCCGGCTACGTCACGCCGGTGATCGCCGCCTAACCGGACTGAATGAACCGTTGACGGAGGCGGCGTCCCGCCGCCTCCGACCGAAAGGGGAACCGACCAGATGGCAGACAAGACCAACGTTCCCAACTCGCCGGCACCGGCGGCACCGGCGGCCCCTGCCCCGGCACCCGCTCCGGTCGTCAACGTCATGATCCAGCAGCCGGACCGGGCGGCCGAGGGCGCGCGGGCCATGGCCGAGGGCCGGGCGCTGAACATGGATACGGCATCCCAGCCGGGCGGCGTCTACATCGTCAACGGCCGGGAGGTCAACGCGAACGGGGAAAAAGTCGGAAGCAGCCTCGACAGGTCGAGCACCTAAGCGATGGGGAGGAGCCGGGCCGACGCGCGGGATTACCTCGCTGGGACGCTGACCCAGTTGCTCGCCGACGCGGGGCTGCCCGCGGTCGACGCGCCGGGCGGGCTGGCGGAGCCGATCGACGAGGCGCTGCTGCTGACCGGGACGGCCTACGCCGGCCTGGCGACGGCGGTCGTCGCCGACGCGGCGGTGATCGGCTTCCGCCGGGTGCTGGATTACACGGGGACCAAGCGGATTTACACAGCGGTCGCGCACTTGGTGGACATCACGCTCGGCGACCCCAACGTGACCAAGAAGCGGCAGCAGTTCGTCACCAACATGAAGGAACTCGTCGCCGAGACCCAGGTGAAAGCGGAGCAGTTCATCGTCGTCGGCGTCGAGAACTCCTGGCAGGCGCCGGGCTCGCTGCCGCTCGACACCTACAACACGCCCGACTTCACACGCAGGGAGCAATGGACATGACGAAGCCGGTGTTGATCCGCTACGCCCGCGACGTCCCCGCCAAGGACGGGCGGCGGGCGTTCATCGCGGGGGAGGAGTACGTCGTCCCCTCGTCCGACGACGCGGCGCGGGTCCACCCCGACGCCAAGATCGTCGGGCACGAGGACGGCACGCCGCTCCAGAGGCCGACGGCGGCCAAGGAGTCGCACGACAAGGCGTCGAAGGCGCAGGTCGGGAAGCGCGGCGACGACGTCGCCCGCGACCTCCCGATCGAACTGGACAAACTCGCGCACGCCCCCGGGGACCGCCCGTAATGGCGCTCTTCGATCCGGCGGAGGTCGCGGCGCTGCGCACCGAGTCGGCGGCGGCGTTCTTCGCGGACGCCTACCAGCTCCAGCGCGACGGGGCCGGGACCGCGGACAGCCGCGGCAACCGGACGCCGACCGTCTCCGTGGTCGAGAGCGGCGCGTGCCTGCTCTCGTCCGGGGGCGCGCAGCCGCAGGAGCAGGCCGTCGCCGACCGGCTGGGCTGGACGTCGCACTACAAGGTGCGGCTGCCGGTCGCCACCGCGGCGACGCCGAAGGACCGGCTGATCGTCAACGGGGCGCGCATGTTCGAGATCGGCGCGGTGCTCATCGACGGCGCGTGGGGCCTGATGGCGACCGCCATCTGCGCCGAGCGGGGCTGACGGTGATCGCGGCGCGGATCGAGATCGTCTTCGACCGCACGCCCGGCGCGTCGGCGCGGGTGCGGGCGGGGGCCAAGGACGTCGACCGCAAGGCGGCGATGCAGGTCTACGCCTACTCCCAGCCGATGACCCCGGTCGACACCGGGGCGCTGAAGAGCAACGTCACGGTCGGCCCCGACTTCGTGCATTGGCACCAGGAATATTCCCTGTTCGTCGAACTGGGGACACGAAAAATGGCCCCAAGACTTTTTGCCACGACAGCGGTCAACCGGGTCCGGCCCGACTGG
>JBPCRG010000206.1:0-3732 GCA_050997095.1 Thermomicrobiales bacterium
GTATTGGGGCCAGTATTGCGGCACGAGCTGGTCGAGCGCCTCGACCCCGTTCTACAGAGTGCCGATGGTGGCGAGCTTCTTCGCGTTCGGGTAGGTCTCGGCCAGCCGCTTGAGGGCGCCGGGGGTCGGGTCGTAGGCGAAGAGCATCCGCGTCTGCCAGAGATAATCCTGGAAAAGCTGCTTCGGGCTTGATCCGCCGCCGTTGAAGGTGAGCACCTTGTTCTGCTGGATGATCGGGATCAACGCCTCGGACGGCGCTCCGTACGACGTCTGCAGGGTCACGATCTTGTTCTGGGTGATCAACTTCCGGACACCGTTGACCGACGAGGGCACATCGCCGCTTTGGTGGTCGTTGACGGTGACCGTGATGTCGGGTCCGGTGGCTGCCTTGATCTGCTTGGCGGCGAGCTGGGCGCCCCGGCTCATCACCTTGCCAAAGAAGGCGCCCTGGCCGGTCATCGCCAAGTTCATGCCGTTCTGCAGGGCCACGCCCTGGCCGGCGGCCTGCCCGCCGGCCCCGAAGATGGTGTTGAGCGGGTCGGTGACCTGGGCTGCGGCGAACCTCGGGAAGGAGAACCCGGCGCCGGCCATGCCTACGGCCAGCGCGCCCGCGGCGGTCCGTTTCAGCAGCGATCGGCGGTCCAGCTCCCTGCCCGATCTGCGCGTGCCCTGGTCTTCACGTTCACGCGCTGCCTGCGTCTCGATCTTCGCGATGTCCATGTCCATGTCCACTCCTTTTCTCTCCGAACTCTCGCGTTCGACGGCGCGCGATGCACGCCAGTCCCCGCCGGGGAACCCGATGGTGCGGGCGGTCCGCCATCCGCCCGAAAGACGCCTCCATCGACACCAGAGTCTGCCCGGTCATGAACGACGAGGCGTCGGAGGCAAGAACAGGACCTGGTCAGGCGGCTGCCCGCTATCGGACCGGCATCCGCTGGCGGCTGCGCGTGACCGCTCTCGTCAACGAGCCGCCGTTCTGGGTCTCGCGTTTGACGTAGTTGGCGGCGAGCAGCGTCAGCGCCTGGATGGTGGCGGTCGGGTTGTAGCCGTCGAGGGTGGGGAAGGAGCCGCCGCCGACCACGAAGAGATTCGGGATGTCGTGGGATTGACTGTAGCGGTTGACGACCGAGTCGCCCGGATCGTCGCCCATCACGTGGCCGCCATGCTCATGGGTGGTGATGTGATAGGGCGGCAGAATCGGGGCCTCCCAGGTTTTGACCGCGCCCATCTCCTTCGCGATCTTGCGTTTGATCGCGTTGATCCACTCGCCGCCCGCCCGTTCCTGGTCGCCCCAATCGTGGGTGATCCGGAGCGCGGGTTCGCCCCAGGGATCCTTCATCGTCGGATCGAGGTCGAGGAAATTGGTCTCGACCGGGAGCGACGCCATCTGGGAGTACATCCCGAAACGGCGGCGGTAGCCGATCCGCAGCCATTCCTTGAATTCGGCTCCCCAGCGCGGCACGTCCGGCGGCATGTTCATCACGCCCTCGATCGGCTGGGTGTCGCCGGCGAAGTACATGATCGGCGTGCCCCACAGAAAGCTTCCGTCGCTCTGATCGAGCGCGTGCGGGGCGTTGAAGTCGTCGATCGCCCAGCCGCCGACGGCGGGGCCCGCATAGATCATCGTGTCTTTCGGCAGGATCCCGCTGAACCAATGGTAGTTGTGGATCATGAACCACTTGCCGACCACGCCGTTGCGGTTGATCCCGGAGGCGAGCAGCAGGCGGACGTTCTCCAGCGCGTAGGCTGAAAGGATGATCAGGTCTCCCGAGGCCTCATGGACCTCGCCGTCGGCGTCGACATAGGTGACCGAGCGTGCGCGGCCGTCGGCATCGACGTTGATCCGCTGGACCCGGCAGTCGGCGAGGATGTCGAGGTTGCCGGTGGCGAGCGCGGCCGGAATCGCCATGTCCTGGGTCGACCCCTTCGCCCCGACATGGCAGCCGTAGTCCCGGCAGAACCCGCAGTTGGTGCACGCCTTGCGCTCTCCGACATCCTCGGTCAGGATCGCCGCCGCGACCGGAAAGGGGTGGTAGCCGAGCGTGTCGCAGGCGTCCACAAAGACCTGATTCGACGCATTGGGCTGCATCGGAGGGTGCGGGAAGGGGCCGCTGCGCGGCGATTCGAAGGGGTTGCCGCCGGGTTGCAGCTCGCCGTTGATGTTGCCGGCCCGGCCGGAGACGCCGATCTCCCGTTCGATCCGCGCGTAGTAGGGCTCGAGATCGTCGTAGCTGACCGGCCAATCGACGATCCGCGATCCCGCCGGCAGCTTGTCCGCCCCGAGCCGTTCGGTGATGACCGAACGCATCCGGAAATCCGCCTCCGTCTGCCGCCAGTACCAGCACGCCCAATGGATCGACCCGCCGCCGACACCGAGCGACGGCGGAAGAAAGAGCGGGTTTCCGGAGCCGGGCCCGACCGCCCACGGCAGCACCTTGGCCGCGCTGCCGGCGTTCGGACGCCAAGTGATCGGATCCTTCTCCATCGTCGGCGAGATGCCGCAGCGGGTCGAATAGCGGAGCTCGTCGAACTTCAGCCAGAAATCCTCGGCCTCGTAGTTCGGCCCCTTTTCGATGCCGAGCACGTGGAATCCAGCCTCGGTCAACTCTTGGGCAAACAGGGCCCCCGACGCGCCCAACCCGACGATCACGACATCCGCGTGTGTTGTGGCCACTTTCCGCTCCTCCCCTGACCGGTCAATCCTCTTGCGTTTCGGGACGACGTCGGGCGCTCATCGCGGATCCGGCGCCGCTCCGCTCGGGTCGGGCGCCGGACGACCGGCGGAATCCCGCGCCTTCGAACCCGCCCGATGGAAGAAGAGCTCGGGCCGCTCGCGGGCGAGCACGCGGATGTCGGCGAGGGTGACCATGGGTTTGGTCGCTGTCGGGTCGTTGCCGTAGCGCATCTCCTCCGCCGAGTAGCCATAGTGCGCTCCGGGGAAGCCGATGAGCCTCCAGCCCTGGGCGTCCCGGTTTCCGCCGTAGGCCGGGTCGCTGAACATCCCCTCGATGGTGTGCGCCCAGATCATCGTGAGGAAGTCGCGCCCGCCTCCGGCGTCGACGCCGTCGACCGATCCCCCCTCCAACGCGGCGAGGATCCCGTCCTGCTCCCGGGTGGAAAGCGCGGTGAACCTGCACCCGTGGGCGGCCTCGATGTGGGCGTTGAGCGCGCGCATCCCCTCCCGATAGGGGCGCTGGCACTGGACATAGGCCCCGGCCACGGCGCGGTCGATGTAGGTCACCACGCCGATTTCGCAGGCTCCCGGATCGGCGGCATCGCCGGGAACGATGCGGCCGACGATGGCGTCCAGCATCTCCGCTTCATTGAGGGAGAAGAATGTCAGCCCGGTTGTGTTGATGTCGGTGTCGGTCACCTGGAACCCTTTCCGCGCGTCGCTCCGAGAGGACAATCGTGGGGCACGACAGGAAACCTGACTTGCTAGACCGGGACGAGGGCGATGGGACGGACGGGCGACCCGGTCGCGCCAATGAACTTGAGCGGCGCGCAGATGAAGGCGAAGGTCGTCGCGCCCGCCGCCGCCAGCCCTTCGAGATCAAGGTTCTCGACGATGTAGATGCCCGATTGGGCAAGCAGGATCAGGTGCCCGGGCAGGTTGCAGCCGAGTTCCGGATCCACGCGGCCGATCACGTCCCAGGCCATGTTGTCGGCCCCGACCGCAAGCACCCCGCGCCCGGCCAGCCACCGCGAGGCGTCGGCGTCCATCCCCGGGCC
>JBPCRG010000221.1:0-2563 GCA_050997095.1 Thermomicrobiales bacterium
GCCACGGTCATTGCCCACCGGCGTCAACCACTCTGTGACGAGGCGTGATGCCGTGCGTTGATGCGGCCGACCTTGATAACCAGGTATTCAAAGGAGAACAAACCTCGCAACAGCTTCCGGTACACCGAGCAGTAGCATTGGTGGCCGATGCGGTACGGCAAACGGGGCGCCCCGCATCGTATCGCGACGACAACCGCACCAGGATGGCTCGACGCGTGGGTGAAGCGGGCGACATCCCTTACAAAGTTCGGTTTGGGTCGGCCATAAGTATTACTGTCCCGCGTCGCGGATGTCATGACGAAGTTTGAGATATTCAAAGGAGAACTCAAACTGTGGTCACGATTTACTGCAGCGTGTGAACAGGGGTCATTGGTATTTCGTTAGGTCACACGTACTCTCAAACCACCCTCTGCGGACAATGTAGTTTCTCCGCCGGCGTCGCGCAGCTGCCGCAGTTTTCTGAGACGTTTTTGAGAAGTCTCAAATACGGAGGTTTTTGAGACAGCATTTCGATATCGAGACAACTCAGCCCTTCGCTATACTCAGCGATATGGAGACCGTCATTTTTGAGACCCACGCGACTTCGCTCGACAATGAGGCCGCACTCGCCTCCGGTCTGTATGACGTCGGGCTCTCCGCCCTCGGGCGCCGCGAAGCCGCCGATCTTGGGCGGCGATACCACGGCGTTCCACTGGCCGCGGTTTGTTACCCCGACCTACGGCGCGCGGTGGACACGGTCAAGATCGCATTCGGCGGCACCGGTTTCCCGTTTCGATGCGACAGGCGCCTCCGGGAGTGCGACTACGGGGATCTCACCAGGTCTCCCATCTCAACTGTCGAACGAGAGAAGTCCCGGCGCATCACCGAACCGTTCCCGAACGGACAAAGTTACACTCAGACGACCGATCTGATGGGTGACTTTTTGCGCGATGTTGTCGCGAACTCTGGCTCAGGTCAGGTCTTGATCGTCGGTTGCAGGGCGACGCAGTACGGGCTCGACTACTGGCTCAACGGTCGCTCGCTACGCGATGCGGTGGCGACGCCGTTGGATTGGCAACCCGGCTGGAACTACGAGGTGACGACCGAGGCACGCGATCGCCTCTTCCGGTCGCGCTAAACGATGGCTCCGTCCAAGCGACGAGTCCCATGAACAACCAAGATCAGCGGTGTGTGGAGAATAGAGTTTCTTGGCTTCGCCGCGCGACCGGGCCGGATCGTGGAGCCTTGCCGGACAGCCGCGGCATTCGAAAGACTCCCGATCAGGAACGCCATCCAGGGGGTCCGATCCGTCCCGGGGCAACGTCGTGCGTCGTGATTATTTTTCGTGTCGTTGGAGGGGGCCAGGCTGGCGGATCGCCGTCTCCGGCTCGATCGGCCGCGTGCCCGGCGCGTTCGCTCGGGCACGCGGAGGGCGATCCGTCGGAAGTCCGCGCCAGCTCAACGACGCCCAGAAAGTCGTGCTTGAACAGACGATCGAGCCGGACATCGCGGAAGAGGCGAAGATGCGGCAAGTTGAGCTTGCCGGAACACGCCCCGAGACCTTGGCGACAAACGACGCCAAGGTCCGCGCCCCCCGTTCGGTTGATGGGATCGCCAAGAAGGTCGGGCTCGGGTCCGGGCGCACCTACGAACGGGCGAAGCAGGTCATCGACGCGGTCACGTCGCAGCCGGACGGGGATCACCTCATGGCGCGGGTTGAAGCCGGAACGTAGGACGTCGCCGACGCGAAGAAGGAGCTCAAGCGGCGCGGCGTCGAATGGAGCAGGCCGGGGAACGTCACCGCGCTGCCGATGTCGGGGGAGCGGGCGGACGCGGCGGCGGCGGGAGCCCGTGCGCGGGATCGGATCACGTCGGGTCCCGACTTCGACGTGCCCAAGTTCCGCGTCCATCTCTTCCCGCGCATGGTCCAGATGATGGACCTGATCCAGCTCAAACCCGAGGCCATCGGCAGGGCGGTCGATGACGACCGGCGTCCGCAGATGCGCGCCACGCTGGGCCTGATGCGGACGTGGATCGACGAGGTCGAGCGCGAAATCGAGCCGCGCAAGCTGCACGCGGTGAAGTGAGGGGTGCACTATCCGGCGGATGCTCGCGGCCCGGCGCGACCTCGGCCAGGACCAGGATGGCCCCTGAGCGCGCGAGGATGGCCGGAGACGAACGTTTGTTCGCATGATGGGACGGGGCCATTCGTGGGGTGGATCGTTGCTACGCACGAAATCCCGGCGCGTTAGCGAACGTTCGGAGACGATCCGGCCAGGCGGCTCCGGCGCCGGGGTGTCGCACCCCGGGCGTCCGTGCCGTTCCATTCCCCTGGTCCCCCGACGCTTCCTCGATCCGAGACGGGGACCGGAGGGCGGGTCCGGTCCCCGTGCCGCCGGCTACCGCTGCCGGTTCAGACTGAGTGCGACGGCACCCATGAGGGACGCGAGGACGGCCAGCAACGGGAGCGCCGGCAGGCCGGAGCCGCCCATGGGCCCGGCGCCCGTCGCCGGCAGCGCGGTGGCGCCGCCCGTCGCCGGCCGCGCGGTGACGCCGCCCGTCGAAGTGTCGGTCTGCGTGGTGT
>JBPCRG010000300.1:0-3490 GCA_050997095.1 Thermomicrobiales bacterium
CCCGGAGGTCGTGGCGATCACCGCGCCGAAGACGACGATCGCGACGGCGGTCATCGCAAGGGTCTCCCCGATCGCCTGGAACGACGAGTCCAGCGGGGACCGGGCGCTGAAGACGAGCGCCCCGACCATGGTCCCGGCATCGTTCCGGACCGGAACGGCCACGGTGAGGCTCTTCGACGGAGGCCATTGGTAGAACGGGGTCGAATAGTCCCGTCCGGCCAGCACGGTCGGCAGCATCGCGGCCAGTCCCGGGATGTCGCCGGTCGTCGCCGACGCCGGGGGGGTGGGCGGCGCCGCCTGCTTGACCGCGCCGACGATGGCTCCGGCGCGGTCCAGGACCAGGAGTTTCGCGTCCTTTTTCGCCAAGGCGGAGGCGTCCGGGCGGATCTGCACATGGCGGTCGCCCTCCGCGACGATGCCGTTCGCCTGGACGCCGCGCAGCCAGCGGTCGATCCCGGCGAGGTCGGGCGCGCCGATGGCGCCGGAGGCAAGGAGCGGGGCGATCTCGGATGTCGCCCGGCGCCGGAGGTCGGCCGCGACGGTCCGGCCGTTCCGATCGAGCGAGACCGCGACGTAGATCGTTCCGCCGACGAGGAGGATCATTTCGATGGAGAGGAGCACGGCGACGGTGACGACCGCGTAGCTGGCGGTCAGCCGCCACCCCAGGCGTCGCCGGAGCCTGACCCGGATCGCGTCCGCGCCGACGCCGCCATCCCACCCTTGGGAGGGATGGACGGCGGCGGCTTGGGGATCGTCGATGACGTGCGCCATGCCTGGTCGATCCTTCGCCTGTCCGACGGATCTTGACGGTCAGGTGAGATCCCGCGTGCGGAAGAGCTGGGTTCCGATCAGCAGCAGGGCCGCGAGATAACTCAGGAGGACGGCCAGGGCATGGGTTGTGGAGAGGTGGACGCCGACATCGCCCGTGAACCGCGAGATTCCGACCGCGTTCGCGAGTGTAGCCGCGTTGGGGCCGATCAAGTAGTGCTGCGCCGTCTTGAAGAGATCGACCGTGCCGCCGAGTCCGCCGATGATGTTCTCGGCCGCCAACCCCCAGATCAACCCGAATCCGATCGGCACGGCGGTGCTGCGGAAGATGAGCCCGAGGGCAAGCCCGGCCCCGCCCCAGACGGTGGCGATCAGCCACCCCCCGGCGAGACCGCCGACGATGCCGCCGAGCGTCGGCATGGCGACAACGCCGCCGTCGATCGCCGTGACGGCCAGACTGCCGGCCGCCGCCTCGATCCAGCCGAGGAGGGTGAAGACCGCGGTCAGGGTCGCCAGGGAGACGATCTTCCCGACCAGGATGCTCGTCCGGCTCGGGCCCTGCGTCAGCGCGGTCTTGAAGGTCGTCCAGCCATACTCGCTGCCCGAGATCAGGGCGCCGAGGATCAGGACGATGGGTCCGCCGATCGACGCGACGACGCCCAACGCCGCCGACGAGAAGTTCTGGAAGAGCAGCTGGCTCCGGAAGCCGGCCAAGTCCGGGTCGTCGGCGCCCATGCGGTGGACGGCGATGTAGGAGATGAGGTCGTTGAAGAGCAGGATCACGAGGACGAAGGCTCCGGCCAGAAACCAGGTGGCGGGGCGTTTCCTGAGTTTGAAGAATTCCGCGGCGATGCTCGGGATCATGATGGGTTCCTCTCGTGTCAATGCGCTTGGGGACGATCAGGGGTCAGGCGGCGTCGGTCAGGTGCAGGAAAATCTCCTCCAGCGTCTGCTGGCGGGCGTGCAGCTCGATCAGGTCGACGCTGGCGGCGACGAGCCCGCGGGCGACCGCCGGAGCGTGCGCCGGGTCGGCCTGGAGCCGGATGTCGGTGCCGGTCAGCCGCACCCTGTCCGCGCCGTAGAGACGCTCGACGACGCGGGCCGCCAGATCGATCGGGTCCGCGCGGATGGTCAGCCCGGCAGCCCCGCGAAGCTCCTCGACGGTGCCTTCGGCGACGAGGCGGCCGTCGCGGATGACCCCGACCCGGTCGCAGATCTGCTCGACCTCGCCCAGGAGGTGGCTCGACAGGAGGACCGAGGTGCGGCCCGAGCCGAGCCGGCGCACGAGGTCGCGCATGTCGGCCATCCCTTTGGGGTCGAGGCCGTTCGTCGGTTCGTCGAAGATCAGCAGTTCGGGGTTCTTGAGGAGCGCGGCGGCGACGCCGAGGCGCTGCTTCATGCCGAGGCTATAGGTCTTGAAGCCGTCGTCCGCGCGGTCGGCCAGATCGACGACCTCGAGCACCTCCTCTACCCGCCCCTGCGGCGTCTGGGCGTAGCGGGCGAGCACCTCCAGGTTGTCCCGCCCCGAGAGGTAGGGGTAGAACGCGGGCGACTCGACGAGGGCGCCGACGCGCGCCAGACCGGCGGGGTCGCCGGGGGCGCGTCCGACGACCGTCGCCGTGCCCGAGGTCGGCACGATCAATCCGAGCAGCATGCGCAGGGTGGTCGTCTTGCCGGCGCCGTTGGGCCCGAGGAAACCGTAGACCTCACCCCGGCGGACCGTCAGGTCGAGGTTCTCGACCGAGGCGCGCGTCCCGTAGCGCTTGGTGAGCCCGTGCGTCTCGACGAGCACGTCCGCGTCGTGGCGGCCGTCGAGTCCGGTACTCGTCGCGGGGAAGGGGGTCGGCCTGGCGAGGATCGTTTCGACCGTGTGCAGGCGTTCGGGTGCTTCGGTGATCGTCGCGCTCATCGTGGGTGTCCTGTCCTTGCCTATCCGTCGTATGGCGGAATCCCGTGATTCCATGTCGTCCGCGTAGGCGCGGAGCCCGCTGCCGAACCCCGTCTCCGGGCGCGATCGCACCCCGCCGCAAGGCGCGTTTCGGCCTCGTTCGGGAGCCGCCGACGGGCGCGGCGTCATGTTTGACCTGCGATGACACCACGAAGACGACGAGATTCTTCCCGCGTCAGAATGACAAGGTGGGCGCGTCTCCTCCGCCGTCGGCGCCGCGACGCCCAACAGTGTCATTCCGAGCGGAGCCCGCAGGCGCATTCGCGGGGTTTAGGAATCTCTTCGAGCGACGAGAGAACCGGCGTCGCAACGGGCTGCCGAGAGAGAATCCACAGGGCATTGATCCGGATGGAGACCCCCGACTCGGGCAGCAGCACCACTCGCGTAGAATCGGGGGGACAGGAAAGGCGACGCCCGAATGCCCGACGAACCGACCGCACGCCCATTTTCCGGCCCGGCGCCGACCTTGCCGCCGCCACCGCCGAGCGAGGAGCGCCGGGCCGAGCTCGCGCCAAAGCTGCGCGTCCTGCTCGCGGATCTCGGTCGGCTCGACGAGCTGGCGACCCCGGAGGGCGAACCGGCGACGCCCGGGCCGTGGGCGGACGAGGCGGGCGGCGATGCAGATGGATGACCTCTGCGCGCTTCCGCTGAGCGACGTCGCCGCGCGGATCGGGCGGCGCGAGGTTTCGTCCGCCGAGGTGGTCGAGGCCGCGCTGGACCGAATCGGGCGGGTCGACCCCGAGCTCAACGCCTTCATCACGGTCATGACCGACG
>JBPCRG010000342.1:0-8081 GCA_050997095.1 Thermomicrobiales bacterium
GTCCCATGCAGCGGTTGCTGATCGCCGACGAGGTCAGACTCGGCAAGACCATCGCGGCGGCGATCATCTCTCTGGCGTTGAAGACACGGCTGGAGATCTCGCGAGTCCTCATCGTCTGCCCGTCGCGGCTGACGGGGAAATGGCAGGACGAGCTGCAGAACCGGTTCGACGAGCGGTTCACCATCCACGATGCCCAGGGCATGCGACAACTCTTCGACGACTACCGGCGGACCGGCCCCGGTCTGCAGATGCGCGCCATCGTCTCCTTCGAGCTGCTGCGTCGTCGCGAGTTCATCGACAGCTTCTCCGAATCCGCCCTGCCCGTCGATCTCCTGATCGTCGACGAGGCCCACTACCTGCGGAACGAGGAGAGCCGCACGCACCATCTCGGCGAGACGCTGGTCAATCTGGCGGATGCCGTGCTGTTTTTGACGGCCACGCCGTTGCATCTCGGCAACAAGGACCTTTTCAACCTCTTGAAGTTGCTGGCGCCCGAGGACTTCAACGACCTCCACGTCTTCGATGCCCTGATCGCGCCAAATGAACACATCAACCGGGCCATCAAGCTCGTGGCCACCGGCGAGTTGAGGCAGGCCGGCAAAGCGTTGGAAGCCGTCGAATGGTCGACGATGGGTCCACGCTTCAAAAAGAATCCCTTCTACGTCGACACGCTCCGGCGGCTCCGACAGGCTGACCAGTCCACGGGCATCACAGACCGCGTCGAGGTCCAGTGGGAGCTGATGCAGCTCAACACGCTTTCCGGCATCGTCTCCCGGACGAGAAAACGGGAGTTCAGCGAGGGCGCGGTGCGGGCGCCGGTGAAGGTGCTGGTCTCGTTCACGCCCGAGGAGCGCGCGCTGTACGATGCGGTGTTGAGCCAGACGCGGCGTGAGATCAAGCAGCGCGGCAACGGCGCTCCCGGTTTCGCGTC
Organism: Thermomicrobiales bacterium; assembly: GCA_050997095.1. Classification (GTDB taxonomy): domain Bacteria; phylum Chloroflexota; class Chloroflexia; order Thermomicrobiales; family UBA6265; genus JBPCRG01. The sequence continues at coordinate 932 of JBPCRG010000342.1, forward strand.
GATCATGAAGAAGCGTCAAGCCGCGAGCTGCCTCCCCGCGCTGCGCGACCGTCTGCGCGAAGCCCGGCGCGCGCGCGGCTCATTTGTGATGGACGTCGACGTCTCCGTGTTCGATCTCCACCACTCCGAAGACGAGGAGTCGGGTGGGCGACCGGAGGAGACGCTTTTCCGGCTCGCCGACAAACTCGGCGACACCGACTCGAAGTTCGCGCAGTTCGAACAGGCGATCAACCGCGTCCTTCACGAGAACATAACAAGCAAAGCGCTCGTCTTCTCGTTCTTCAAAGGGACGTTGCGCCATCTGGAGCATCAGCTTCGACGGCTCGGTCACGACGTGCTCGTGATCCATGGCGGCGTGCCCATCCCCGAGCGCCGCCGACTGATCGACGCCTTCAAGAACGAGCCGGAGCACCGGATCATGCTCTCGTCGGAAGTCGGGGCGGAAGGACTCGATTTCCAGTTCTGCGACGTGCTCTTCAACTACGACCTGCCGTGGAACCCGATGCAGGTTGAACAGCGGATCGGACGACTCGACCGTTTCGGGCAGAAGAGCAAGCGCATTCGGATCTACAACTTCGTCATCGAGGAGACCATCGAAACCCGGATATTCCAGCGCCTCTACGACCGCATCCAGATTTTCGAGCGGTCCATCGGCGACTTGGAGCAAATCTTGGGCAAGGAGATCCGGGAGCTCTCCCAGGAGGTGCTGCAAAGCAACCTGACGCCGGCGGAGGAGGATCGGCTGGCCACCGATGCCGCGGAGCGAATCGTTCGGCGGCAACGCGAGGAAACTGAACTGGAACGACACCAGGACGAATTGCTCGGCCAAGGCAAGATTTTCGACCAACGCGTGGAGGGCGCGGTCGCGACCGGCCGCTACGTTTCGGGCGACGAGATCCGCGCCCTCGTCTTGACGTTCATCCGGAAAAACTATCCGCGCACCGTGCTTGAGTTCGACTACGAGGAGCCCTGCGCGACGATGGAGCTAGACGCCGCACTTTCCGCCCACCTCCGTCGATTCATCGAAACGCACCATCTGTCCAACCGGGTGACGGACGGGCTTCAGCGCGCGATGGGCGAGCGGAGGAGGATTCCGATCACGTTCGATGCGACCCTTGCGCGGCAGCGCCCAAACCTGGAATTCACCACGATGCGGCACCCACTTGCCGAAGCCTCGATCCATCACTGGCGCGAACATGCCCAGACCGGCATTCCGTCGGCCAGCATCTCGGTCACGTCCTCGGCCGTGGATGCGGGAGAGGGCTATTTCTTCGTCTATCTGCTTTCGGCCCGGGGAATCTCACCGTCGGTCACGCTTGAGGCCGTCGTGGTGCGTGACGACGGCGAGATCGTCGAGGAGGCAGGCAGAACGCTGTTGAGCCACATCCAGAGCGGCGCCGCGAAGCCGCTGCGGTCCGAACGCTCAGACGCATCGTTCCTCGATTCGGAACGTCGTGCCTCCCAGTGGATGGGACGTCGCCGGGACGCTTTGGAATCCGACATCCGCCGTCGCGGCGCCGTCCTCCTTATCGCCAGGGAGACGTCGCTTCAGGCATCCTTCGAGGCGAAGATCAGGCGGACGGAGCAGCTTCAACTCGAGGCCGCGGATGATCGGATCCGGCGCATGCGCGGCGGGCAGGTGCTGCGACTCCGTGAACGTCTGGAACACAAGCTTGCGGAATTGCGAGGCAGCAAGGATGTCGCGGTCTCCTCAAAACTCATCGCCGGCGGCCGCATCCTGCTCCACGGCCCGGCTTCTCAGTCGAGATGAGTTCGTCCTCCCTCTCCCGATGCGCGGGAGAGGGCCGGGGTGAGGGTCTCCCGCCGCTCCCGCAGCTCCGCGATCAGCCGCTCCGTGCCCTCGGCGAGATCGCACTCCCAGATCGTGCGCACGGTCCAGCCCAGCTCCCGCCGCGCCGCGCGGGTGGCCGCGTCGCGCGCCATGTTCCGCGCCACCTTCGCCTCCCAGAACTCGCGGTTGGTCCCGGGCATGCGCGAGCGGCCGCAGCCGTGCCAGTGCCAGAAGCAGCCGTCGACGAAGACGACCGTCCGGAAGCGGGGGAAGACGAGGTCGGGCGCCCCCGGGAGGTCGCGCCGGTGGATCCGGTAGCGGAACCCCGCCCGGTGCACGGCCCGGCGCACCCGCAGTTCGATCGTCGTGTTCTTCGCGCGGATCTTGCTCATCGTCCGGCTGCGCGTCGCCGGATCCATCGTGTCGGGCATTGGGAGAACACCGGGGCGGGTCGTTGGCGAGATCGTCGCGTCCGCCGGTTTGGTCGGCGCGGGGCGACAGTATAGGCGCCGCGTCCGGCCCGGCGTCCAATCACGGCTACACCATCCCGACCCCCGCCCCTGCGCTACCATGCCCCAATGACCGAACCCACCCACCCCCACGACCCCGCCGCCGCGCTCCCCGCCGAAGCCCGCGACCTGCTGGCGGGGTTCCGCGATCTGCTGCTCCACTGGAATCAACTCTTCAACCTGACCGCGATCCGCGACCGGACCGGGATCGACCGCCACCTGATCGGCGACGCCCTGCTCATGCTCCCCGCGATCGACGAACTGGCGCTCGAGGGGGGGCGGCTGATCGACGTCGGCTCCGGCGCCGGTCTGCCGGGGATCGTGCTCAAGATCGCCCGCCCCCACCTGACCGTCACCCTGCTGGAGGCGACCGGCAAGAAGGTGGAGTTCATCCGCCGCGCGATCGACGAGTTGGGACTGACCGGCGTCACGGCCATCCATGGCCGCGCCGAGGAGGTCGCCCGCCTTTCGCCCCACCGGGAGGTTTACGATCTCGCGACCGCCCGCGCCGTCGCGTCACTCCCGGCGCTGCTCGAGCTGTGCATGCCCTTCGTCCGCGTCGGCGGTTTCGGCCTCTTTCCGAAGGGCGTGGGCATCGAGGACGAGCTCGCGGCGGACGGAAACGCTGCTCCCGTCCTCGGCTGCCGCCTGCTACGCCAGGACGCGCTGGCGGCCCCGGACGGCGGAAGCATGACGCAACTGGTGATAGCGGCTAAGATTGGGGCAACCCCAGACAAATACCCGCGTCGCTCCGGCATCCCGGCAACGCAGCCGCTGGGGAGGAGGCCAGGCTGATGGACCGCATCTTCTATCGAAAGGAAAAACTCCGGGGCGCCTGCTGGGAATACCAGATCGAGGGCGGCTGGCGGAACGTGCCGTCCGACGCCGGGGATCGCCACGTCCTCCACCACAAGTTCCGCTTCTACCGGCCCCGCGAGGTCGAGGTCCGCACCGCCACCGGCGTCAAGGTCATGGAGCGGACGGGTGCCGAGCAGTGGTTCTTCCCCGACCGCTGGTTCTCCCTCCTCCGCTTCACGAACGTCGGCAATTCGACGGTTGGGTATTATGTCAACTTTTCGCGGCCATTGGCGGAACTGAAGACCAACTACTACCGCGACCTCGATCTGGAGCTCGACCTTTGGCTGGATCCCGACGGCACCGCCACCGAACTCGACCGCGACGAGTTCGACGCCGAGATCGAGACGTCCCGGCTCGAGCCCCGCTGGGCGGACGAGGTCAACGCCGCCAACGCCGCCGTCGCCGCGGCCGTCGCCTCGTCCATCGCCGAACTCGGCCCCAACCTCGACATCGACCGCGATGCCGTCCACGGCCTCCCCCGCTTCATCCTCAAGGCGTAGCGAGACTCCTCAATGCCCGTGTCGGTCTGCGGTTGGGTACCAATCTTTGCGTTGCCCGCGCCGGTCGGCGGCGGGGGGGCAATCTCCGGGATCCCCGCGTCGGTCGTCGGTAGGGGTAATCCTTGGTTTGTCCTCGTGGTGGGCGACGACGCGGGCACCCCAAGGATTGCCCCCACGAACGAGTTTCCAGAATGCCGGTCGCACATTCACCTCCCGCCCAAAGGTCGGGGGCGGGGAGTTCGGGGGCCGTCCCTCAGGCCGCGCGCAGCCGCAACCCGGTGCCGGGGTCGAAATAGTGCGCGCAGTCGGGCTGGAACGCGATCGCCACCTCCTGACCCACGGCGAACCGCTGCTGCCCCGGCACGCTCGCCCGCAGCGACCGGTCGCCGAGCGCGAGGTCGATGTACGTCACCGAGCCGACCGGCTCGATCAGCTCCACCCGCGCCGTCGTCGCGCCCGGCGCCGGCGCGGTCACGAGCAGGTGCTCCGGGCGGATGCCGAGGGTCGCCTCCCGGGCATCGGCGAAGAGGCCCGACGCACGCGCGTCCTGCACGTCGATCAGCAGACCCTCGGTCTCCAGCCGGACTCGACCGTCGCCGCGCTCGACCCGGCCCTTGAGGAAGTTCATCCTCGGATTGCCGATGAATCCCGCGACAAACGTGTTGACCGGCTCGTTGTACGTCTCCTCCGGCGTGCTGTATTGCTGGAGCACGCCGTCCCGCATGATCGCGATCCTGTCCGAGAGCACCATCGCCTCCTCCTGATCGTGGGTCACGAAAATGGTCGTCTTCCCGAGTTCGCGTTGGAGCCGCTTGATCTCCGTGCGCGTGTTCACCCGCAGCAGCGCGTCGAGATTGCTCAGCGGCTCGTCCATCAGGAAGACCGACGCATCGCGCACCAGGGCCCGCCCGAGCGCGACGCGCTGCCGCTGCCCGCCGGAGAGCTGGGCGGGGCGGCGCTTCAGGAACCGCTCGATCCCGAGCAAGGCCGCGACCTGATCCACGCGCTCCTTGGTCTGCCGCTTCGGGGTCTTCCGCATCTTCAATGCGAACGCGAGGTTGTCCTCCACGCTCATGTGCGGATAGAGCGCGTAGTCTTGGAAGACCAGCGCGGCGTCGCGATCCTTCGCCGAAAGGTCCGTGACCGGCGTCCCGTCGAAGTAGATCTCGCCCGACGTCATCTCCTCCAGACCAGCGATGCAGTAAAGCGTGGTGCTCTTGCCGCAGCCGGATGGACCGAGCAGCGTGATGAAACTCCCCTCCGGAATCTCCAGGGAAAGATCGTCGACCGCCTTCACCTCCCGAAAATGCTTGCTCAGATGCTCGATCGTGACCCGCGCCATTGGTGTTCCTTTCGGCTCTGGGCTTTGGGCTTTGGGCTTTGGGCCGTGAGGAACGGTAGGCAGAAGGCGGACCGTCGTTCTGCGTACTGCCTACCGCCTACTCCTCACTGCCCAAAGCCCAAAGCTCCGTGCTATCCCTTCACCGATCCCGCGGTCAGTCCCTGCACCAGGTGGCGCTGGAAGACGAACGCGAGCAGGACGGGCGGCAGGATCGCGACGATCCCGGCGGCGAAGAGCGTGCCGTAGTTCTGCGGCCCGTAGAGCACGACGCCGAAGATCTGGGCGATCACGTAGGTGATCGTCATCGAGTGCGGCGACTGCGCCAGGTTGAGCGCGAAGATGAACTCGTTCCAGGCGGCGATGAACGAGAAGAGCCCCGCCGCGATCAGGCCCGGCACCGCCAGCGGCAGCACCACGCGGAAAAGGGTCTGGACCCGGCCGCAGCCGTCGATCGCCGCCGCCCGCTCGAGGTTGATCGGGATCGTGTCGAAGTAGGTCTTCATCACCCAGACCACCAACGGCAGGCTGAAGCTGGTGTAGCTGATGATCAGCGCGGTTTTGGTGTTCGAGAGCCCGTGCTGGCTGAAGAGGATGAACCAGGGCACCAGGATCGCGAGGCCGGGGATCATCCGCGTCATCATCATCGCGATCAGCGACGCGCCGAGGAACTTGACGTGGCCGAGCCGCGCGAATGCGTAGCCGCTCAGCGAGCCGAGCACCAGGCAGATCGCGGTGACGCTGGTCGAGACGATGAAGCTGTTCAGCATCGCCTGCGGCACGCGCTTGGCGACGAGAGGCACCCCGGCCGTGTTCGCGGCGGTCTTGCCGGTCACGATCGCGCGGTAGTTCTCGAGGGTGACGTGGGGGAAGAAATCCGGCGGCGTGCTCAGCAGCGCGGTGAAGGGCGAGACCGAGCAGATCGCCAGCCAGACCACAGGGGCCAGCGACCAGATCGCGATCGCGGCGACCGGGACGTAGACGGCCCGCCGCTTCCAGACGTTCGCCCGGCGCGACGTCAGCCAGCCGCGCTTCGGCGGCGAGAACGCCCCGCCGCCCGACGCGCGGTTCAGCACCGCGAGATCGGCCGCGTAGGTTTTGTTCCGGCGCAGGAGGTCGTCCTCCAGCTCCTCGACCGTCGCCTGGCCTGCGCCCGCGGTCGCGCCGAGATCCTTCGGCTTGCGGTCGAGCACCCGCATGTAGACGAACGCCAGCGCCAGGCTGACCACGGTCAGACAGAGCAGGATCGCCGTGCCCTGCCCGAACTGGAAGAAGCCGAAGATCGTGTTGTACCCGAGCCAGGAGAAGACGGTCGTCTCGCTCCCCGGTCCGCCCTTGGTCAGGAAATAGATGAGGTCGAACGCCATGATCCCGTTGATGGTCGAAAGGATCAGCACCAGCAGCAGCATCGGCCGGAGCCAGGGCAGCGTGATGTAGCGGAACCGCTGCCAGGCGCTCGCGCCATCCATCTTCGCCGCGCTGTAAAGACTGTTCGGCACCGATTGCAGCGCCGCCAGAATGAAGAGCGCCGCCATCGGCGCGCTGTTCCAGACGTACGCGATCACCACGAAGTAGATCGCGCCGGCCCCCAGGACCGGGATGTCGTAGTTGCTCAACCATGCCTGATAGGTGTCGATCAACCCGAATTTGAGCAGGATGCCGTTGAACGTGCCGTAGCCGCCGTCGTACATCCATTTCCAGAGGACGCCGACCACCGTGCCCGACATCGCCCACGGCACGAGGATCACGCTCCGCAGAACCCCCCTGCCCTTGAACCGCTGGTTCAGGACGAGGGCCATGCCGAGGCCCAGCGCGATCGTCAGGATCGTCGAGGTGATCGCGAAGCGCGCCGTGACCTTGATCGCGCTGCGGAATTCGGGGTTGTTCAGCACGAAGCGGTAGTTGTCGAGACCCACCCACTGGTTGAGCCCCATCGACGGGTTCATGTTCGACATCGACGTCTTGATCGCGTAGCCGACCGGGTAGGCGCTGACGCCGACCACGACCAGCAGGGTCGGCAGCACCAGCCAGAATGCGAACCACGCGTCCCGCCGCAGCGCGGGGGGGGGGAGGGGGGGGGGGGGGGGGGGGGGGGAGGGGAAAAAAAAGGAAGGGGGTGGCCTCGGGGTGTACCACCATGCCTACTTTTCCC
>JBPCRG010000348.1:0-3393 GCA_050997095.1 Thermomicrobiales bacterium
GACCGACGAGGTCCTGCCGCGCGCGGACGTCGTGACCGACATCCGCTCGGGCGGGGCAGGATTCGAGATCGTCCGCTGCGCGTCCTTCCACGAGGTCGCCGACCCCGCCCGCTTCGCCGAGTTCAAGGAGACCGCGCTCCTCTTCGGCGCCCCCTTCGTGATGATCTACTCCAGCGGCATGGGCATCGGCCTGCTCACCGAGGAGGCCGAGGCGATGGGCAAGACCACCATCGGCAGCGAGTTCGGCTACGGCGCCTCGACCGATCTCGACGGCGTCCGCTGGGCCCACCACGGCGTCCTCAACGTGATGCGCCGCAACGGCCTGCTCGCCAGCCCCTTCGCCACCGTCACCAGCCCCGGCCTCGACCGCCAGCGCGTCGTCAGCGCGACCGACATCGACCGCTACGTCACCGCGCCCTGCGCCGGGATCAGCGAGCCCGTCGCCCCGATCGGCGCCTTCGTCCGCGCCGGCGACCTCGTCAGCCGCATCCACGACTTCGACCGCTGGGACGAGGACCCTGTCGAGATCCGCGCCGACCGGGACGGCTACGTCATGTGCCGGAAATTCCGCGCCGCCACCGAGCAGGGCGAGGTCGTCATGGTCATCGCCCAGGAGGTGGACTGACGGAGCGACGGCCCCCCGCAATCGCGGCCGCGCATGTCATTCCGATCTCTCGCCCTCGGGCGTACACTCCCCGGCAACATCCGGCCACACTCAACCTGCCGCGAAGGAAGTCCGTCGTGAGATTGCTGAACCTGCTCCTCGCCGCGCTGATCGCGTTCGCGTCGCCGATCTCCGCGTCGATCGCCGCCGCGGCCCCCGCGACCCCGGCGGCATCCGCGTCGTCAACCTCGACGTCCGATCTCTACCGCGATCCCGACGGCCGCTTCACCATCCCAATCCCCACGAACTGGACCGCCGAGCGGCACGGACCGCGCGTCATTCTGAACGATCCCGAGGGTGATTTCTCCGTGGTCGCGCTTGTCGTGACCGCCGAGACGGCGGAGGCAGGTCTCGCCCAGGCGGTGGCCGAGGTCGACCCCGCGTTGGCCGCGGTGCAGGCCCCGGCCACCACCCCGCCGTCGGCCACGGGGATCGACGAGACCGTCGTGATCACCTACGACTCCGGCCGGCAGAGCGGGACGTTGGCGCAGGGCTATGCCCAGCGCGTCGGCACGACCGTCTACGTCCTCATCTTCCGGGGATCCGTCGACGCCGCGGTCAAACGCAATTCGCAGGTCCAGGTCATCGGATCCGGCTTCACCATCGCCGGCGTCGCGACGGTCGACCTCTCGAAACAGCGCGCCCTGCCGTTGGACGGCGCCCTCCTCTCCACGTTCGACGCCTACGTCGCCGCGCTCCTGCCCCGCCTGAGCGTGCCGGGCGCGTCCGTCGCCGTCGTCCAGAACGGAAAAGTGGTCTTCGCGCAAGGCTACGGGGCCAAGACGCTCGGCGGCGCCGACCCGGTGACACCCGACACCCGACACCCGACACCCGACACCCGACACCCGACACCCGACACCCGACACCCGGATGATGATCGGCTCGGTGACCAAGTCGATGACGACGATGATGATGGCCTCCGAGGTCGACGCGGGCGTCCTGACGTGGGACCAGCCCGCGGTGGCCATCCTGCCGACCTTCCGGGTCGCCGACCCCGCGCTCTCCAAAACCGTCACCATCCGCAACCTCGTCTGCGCCTGCACCGGCGTGCCCCGGCGCGATCTCGAGTTCCTCTTCAACGCCAACCGCTTGACGGCGAGGGACGTGGTCGCCTCGTTGAGGGATTTCAAGATCTTCACCAAGTTCGGCGAGGCGTTCCAGTACAGCAACCAGATGGTGGCCACCGGCGGCTACATCGCCGCGTCGGCCGAACCCGGCGCGTCGTCCGACCTCTACGCCGACTACCTGGCCGCCCTCCAGCGCCGCGTGCTCGATCCGATCGGGATGACGCGCACGACCTTCTCGATCGCGGCGGTCGAATCCGGCGGCGACTACGCCTCCCCGCACGGCGCGACGCTGAAAGGCGCCTACGAGCCCTTGCCGCTGGCGACCGAAGGGCTGCTCCAGCCGATCGCGCCCGCCGGGTCCGCCTGGTCGACCGCGAACGACATGGCCCGCTATCTGATGACCGAGATCGCCAAAGGCGTCGCGCCGGACGGCAGGCGCGTCGTCTCCGCCGCCAACCTGGCGGAGACGTGGAAGCCGCAGGTCGCGGTCGATGCGCAGACCGGCTACGGCCTCGGCTGGTTCGTGCAGGAGACCGACGGGCTTGAGCTGATCTTCCACGGCGGCAACACGCTCGGCTTCACCTCCGACCTCGCGTTCCTGCCGGACGCCGGGATCGGGATCGTGGTCCTCGCCAATGGTCAGACGAGCAACGTCTTCAATAAAGCGGTGCGCAATCGTCTGCTGGAGCTGCTCTATGCCCAGCCGATGGCCTACGGCAAGATCGTCTCGCTGGCGCTCGACCAGGCCGCCGCGTCGCTCGCGGCCGCCCGCGCCAGCGTCGGCGACTACGTCGACGAGCCCGCCGCCCGCCCCTACCTCGGCGACTACGCGAACGACAGGCTGGGCGCGGTCACCGTCGCCCTGGACGCCTCCGGACATCTCTCGCTCGACGCCGGCGAATTCAAGACGGGCCTGCTGCCCGCGACCGACCCCGCGTCCGGGAAATCCGGCTACATCGCCGAGGACCCTCCGCTCGCCGGCATCCCGTTCGAGTTCAGGAGCGACGGCTCCATCGTGCTTTCCGCCGGAACCGACGAATACGTGTTCAAGAAACGCGAGCCGTCAACCTCCGCCACCCCGGAAGCCTCGCCCAGCAGCTGATCGCCGATCGCCAGGAGACCCCGCGATGAAGATCTATCTCGCCTCTCCGCTCGGTTTCGCCGCCTCCACCCGCGGCTTCATGGCCGAGCTGATCGACCGTTTCGGCCCGACCGTGACCGTCGTCAACCCGTGGGACGACCACCGCTTCGACGACCAGATCGCCTTGGCGCGCTCCACGGACGATCGGACGGAACGGATCGGGCGCTGGCATAAGATCAACATGGGGATCGGCGCCAAGAACGAGGAGTTCATCCGCGGCGTCGACGCCCTCGTCGCCGTCCTCGACGGCATCGACGTCGACTCCGGCACCGCCGGGGAGATGGGCTTCGCCTACGCCCTCGGCAAACCCGTCTTCGGCCTCCGCACCGACTGGCGCCTGACGGGCGACAACGAGGCCGCCGGCGTCAACCTCCAACTCCGCTACTTCATCGAGCAGAGCGGCGGCTCCTACCACACCGACGTCGAGAGCCTGATCGCCGCCCTCGCCTGACCCCCCCAGTGCTCCGACCATCGTCAATCGACGGGTCAGAACCGACCCCCTTTTCCCCGTCATCCTGAGG
>JBPCRG010000451.1:0-3773 GCA_050997095.1 Thermomicrobiales bacterium
CTCGACGGCGAGTGGCAGTTCGCGCTGGATCCCGACGCGCGCTGGACCCAGCCCCCGCACGTCGCCTGGTCGGCGACGATCACCGTCCCGTACGCGCCCGAGACTCCGGCCAGCGGGATCGGGGAGAAGGGGTTCTTCCGGGCGTGCTGGTACAACCGGACGTTCCACGACCCGCGGCCGACGGTCGGTGAGCGCCTCTTTCTGCATTTCGGCGCCGTCGACCACCGCGCCACGGTCTGGGTCAACGGCCACGTCGTCGCGCGCCATGAGGGCGGCTACACGCCGTTCAGCGCCGACATCACCGACTACGTCCCCGCGTCCACGCCGCTGCAGACGGTGGTCGTGCGGGCGGAGGACGACCCCGAGGATCTGACCACGCCGCGCGGGAAGCAGGACTGGCAACTCGCCTCCCACTCCATCTGGTACCCGCGCACGACCGGCATCTGGCAGACCGTCTGGCTCGAGTGCGTGCCGGTGACGCGCATCGACAAGGTGCGCTGGTCGTCGAACCTCGAGCGCTGGGAACTCGGGATCGAGGCGTCGGTCGGCGGCGTCGCGGCAGGAGGCGAGCGGCTGGACGTGACGCTGCGGGCGGGCGCGAAGCTGATCGCCGACGACTCGTACGCCGTGATCTCCGGGGAGGTGAACCGCAGCATCGCCCTCTCCGACCCCGGCATCGACGACTTCCGGAACGAGCTGCTCTGGCGGCCCGGCTCGCCCACCTTGATCGACGCCGAGGTGACGCTCCGCGACGCCGCGGGCGCCGTGCTCGACCGGATCCGCAGCTACACCGCGCTGCGGACGGTGGGGATCCAAGGGGACAGGTTCATCCTCAACGGGCGGGCGCTGCGCCTGCGCCTCGTGCTCGACCAGGGATATTGGCCGGAGACCGGGCTTACGCCGCCCGACGACGCCGCGATCGTGAAGGACATCGACCTCGCCCTGGCGATGGGGTTCAACGGCGTCCGCAAGCACCAGAAGATCGAGGACCCCCGATACCTGACCTGGGCCGACCGTAAGGGTCTGCTCGTCTGGGAGGAGATGCCCAGCGCCTACCGCTTCACCCGCCGCAGCATCGAGCGGATCGCCGCCGAATGGGTGGCGGTGCTCGAGCGCGACGCCAGCCACCCCTGCATCGTCGCCTGGGTGCCGATCAACGAGTCGTGGGGCGTCCCCGATCTGCCGAACAACCCGGCGCAGCGGGATTGGCTGCGGGCGCTCTACCACCTGACCAAGACGCTGGACTGGAGCCGTCCGGTGATCGGCAACGACGGCTGGGAGAGCCTCGCGACCGACATCATCGGGATCCACGACTACGACGCCGATCCGAAGCTGCTGGCGCGCCGCTACGGCTCCGGTGAGGTGATGCCGCACCTCTTCACGCGGGAGCGGCCCGGCGGCCGCCTGCTCACCGTCGAGGGCGAGCCGCATCGGGGCCAGCCGCTGATGCTGACCGAATTCGGCGGCATCGCCTTCACCGCGCCCGATCGGCGGGCCGAGACGTGGGGATACCACCGCAGCGACGACGCGGAATCGTTCGCCGTCGCCTACACGACCCTGTTGGAGACGGTGCGGGCGCTCAACCTCCTGGCGGGGTTCTGCTACACGCAGTTCGCCGACACGTATCAGGAGGCGAACGGCCTGCTCTACGCCGACCGCACGCCGAAGTTCCCGCTGGACCAGATCGCCCGCGCCACCCGGGGGCCCGACGCGCCGGCCGACGCGCCGCCCGACACCGGCCGCCTGTTCGCGACCCGCGGCTCCGGCGAGCACGACGGAGAGGATGCGGGAAATGAGAAATAGGCGTCCCTCGGTGTGGGCCGACGGAATCGTGGCGCCGTGATTGCCTTCGAGTCGATCGGGACCCCTTCGCCCGGATCCCGCGGTGTAGCGCGCGAAGGGCTTGGATGCGTCGCAGGAATGGTGCCGGATTGCGGAAACAGGACTTGACGTTCAGCGCGGGCCGCTCCGGACCGGCCCTCGAGATGTGGGGCGGCGTCGAATGCACCGTCAACCGGGTGGGAGACCGTTGGTTCGACCAGATCGAGCGAAGCGGGCATTCCCTGAGGTCGGGGGACCTCGATCTCTTCGCCGATCTCGGCATCCGCACCCTGCGCTACCCGATCCTGTGGGAACGGACCGCGCCCGACGGGCTTGAGCGCGCGGATTGGACGTGGGCCGACGAGCGGCTCGGGCGGCTGCGGGAACTCGGCGTCCGCCCCATCGTCACCCTCGTCCACCATGGCAGCGGGCCGCGCTCCACGGATCTCCTCGATCCCGGCTTCGTCGACGGGTTGGCCGCGTTCGCGGGCGCCGTCGCCGCCCGCTATCCGTGGATCGACGCCTACACCCCCGTCAACGAACCGGTCACGACCGCCCGCTTCGGCGCCCTCTACGGGCACTGGTGGCCGCACCGGCACGATATGCCGTCGTTCCTCCGGGCGCTCATCACCGAGATCCGCGCGACGACCGCGGCGATGCGCGCCGTCCGGCGCGTCAACCCCTCGGCGCAGCTGATCCAGACCGAGGACGTGGGGAAGACCTTCGGCGCCGCCGATCTGGCCTATCAGGCCGACTACGAGAACGGCCGGCGCTGGCTCGGATTCGACCTCCTGACGGGCAGGGTGGATCCGTCGCACCCCCTTTGGGGCTCGCTGCTCTGGTGGGGTCTCGACGAGGATCTGCTGCTCCGGGTCAAGGCGGAGGCGACTCCGCCGGACGTGATCGGGCTGAACTACTACCTGACCAGCGAGCGGTTCCTCGACGCGCGGACCGCGCTTTACCCGCATGATCAAGGCGAGGGCAACGGCCGCGACGCCTACGCCGACGTCGAGGCCGTCCGTGTGCGGGCGGAGGGGATCGAGGGCGTCGCCGCGCGCCTGGCGGAGACGTGGGATCGTTACCACCTGCCGATTGCGGTCACCGAGGCCCACCTGGGATGCACGCCCGAGGAGCAGATCCGGTGGCTGGTGGAGATCTGGCGGGGGACGGAGGCGGCAAGAGCGGCCGGCGTCGACGTGCGCGCAGTGACAGCATGGTCGCTGCTGGGCGCGTTCGACTGGGCGTCGCTGGTGACGCGGGACGACGGGCGGTACGAGACGGGGGCCTTCGACATCGGGATCGACGGCTCGGCGCCGCGGCCGACCGCCGTCGCGGCGCTGGTCCGCGACCTTGCCCATGGCCGCGAGCCGACGCACCCGGCGCTTGCGGGGCCCAGTTGGTGGCGTCTGCCGTCGCGCCTGACCGTGGCTCCGGTCTGCGCAGGTCTGCCGGCCGCATCGAGTGCCATCGCTGGCGCGATGCGCCCGATCGTCTTCCTCCGCGGCGGCGACGGACTCGACTCCACGTTCGCCCGCGTCTGCGGGGAGCGCGGCTTGGCGTTCGTCCCGCTGGACGCGCCGCCGCCGGGCAGGGGAGCGGACGGCGGTCTCCGGCTTCGGAACGCGCTGCTGACGCTCGACCCCTGGGCGATCATAGCCGACGGCGCGTCTCTGCCATCGGAGTCCGCGCAACCCGACGTGCTCGGCTCGATCTCCCCTCCGGACGCCCGGCTGCTGCATCTTCGACCGGAAGGCGTAGGAGGAGGGGACGCACCCGACGACGGCATGCTCGTGGTCGTCCATGGCGAACTCGCGGGGCGGATCGACGGCCGGGACGGCGTCGCCGAGGCGCTTGGGCGCCTTGCGTCCGGCCGCTTCGCCGTGGTCGACGACGGGCGGCCGATCCCCTCGCAGACCGACGACTCCCCGCCGCCCCGCGCCACGTCGGGGCTT
>JBPCRG010000453.1:0-7283 GCA_050997095.1 Thermomicrobiales bacterium
CCACGCGGGCTTCGTCGCGGAGTGGCGCCCGGGGCTCGACGCCTTCCGCTGCGCCCAGTTCGCCGCCGCCGCATCCGCCGTCAAGATCGCCCGCCCCCCGGCGATCGCCAACCTTCCGACCCGCGCCGACGTGATCGCCCGGTTGGCGGCCGTCGCGCCCGACTGGTCGATGCCGTAGGGATGGGAGCCGTTCCATCGGGCCTGGGTCTCAACCCCGGCCTGCACGGCGCGAACTGTGCTCCGACGACGGGACGACCTCATCGCGCATACTGGACGGGACGTGGCATTTTCATCCGATTGCAGCGAGGCGGCGCAATGGCGGTCACGAACCTCTACGATGTCGTTGTGGTCGGCGCCGGGTCGGCGGGGTGCGCTCTGGCGCATCGCTTGTCGGCGGATCCGGCCGTGTCGGTGGCCCTAGTCGAGGCGGGCGGGAGCGACGAGCGCGCGTCGATCCGCGTGCCGAACCGCTACTTCTCGAACTGGGACACGGATGTCGATTGGAGACACGTCTCGACCCCGCAATCCGGCACCGCCGACCGGATCCACAAGCTGCCGCGCGGCCGCGTGCTGGGAGGCACGAGCAGCATCAACGGCATGGTCTATCTTCGCGGCGCGGCGTCGGACTACGATCGATGGGCGGCCGCCGGATGCGTCGGCTGGGATTGGCCGAGCGTCCGCTCCGCGTTCGAAGAGTTGGAGGAGTGCCTTCGACCGGCGGTGCTCGATCCGCTGAACGAGCTTTCCCAGGCGATGGTGGAGGCGGGCGCGCAAGCCGGGTTTCCCCGCCGTTCGACGTTCGACGACGGAACGCTCGAAGGCGTCGGTTGGAACAGATCGACGATCCTCGCCGGCGAGCGCATGAGCGCCCATCAAGCCTTCGTGGCGCCGATCCGGAAGCGGCCGAACCTGCACGTGCTCCCGGGCATGCGGGTGCTGCGGCTCGCGTTGGACGGATCGCGGGCGACCGGCGTCGTCGTGCGGCGCGACGACGGGGTGTCGGAGACACTCGGCGCAGGAGAGGTGATTGTTTCGGCGGGCGCGTTCGATTCGCCGCGCCTGCTGATGCTCTCCGGGATTGGTCCGGCCGACGAGCTCGAACGCGTCGGGATCGCGCCCGTCGCCGATCTTCCGGTCGGCAGGAACCTGATCGACCACCTGCTGATAGGGGTCGTGTTCAATTGCCGTCGTCCGATCTCGGACGTCAACGCCTATTGCACCGAAGGATGCCTCTTCGCCCGCTCGGCCGCGGGCCGGGAGGAGTGCGATCTGGAGATCTCCTTCGCCACCACGCCGCATTTCGCGCCGGTCCTGAACGACGGCGTCCCGCGCTTCACGATCATCCCCGGCATCACCCGGCCCAAGAGCCGCGGCACGGTCCGGTTGACCGCGGCCGAGCCGGATGCGCCCCTGGCGATCGACCCGAACTATTTCAGCCACCCCGACGACATGCGGGCGATGATTCAAGGCGTGCGCCTGAGCCGGACGCTCGCCGGGCAGCCGGCGCTTGCGGAGTGGAACGGCGGCGAGCACTTCCCCGGCGTCGAGACCGAGTCGGACGACGTGATCGCCCGCTATGTCGAACGGGACGTCAGCACCTGGTTCCACCCGGTGGGCACCTGCCGGATGGGGACGGGGGCGGACGCGGTCGTCGACCCGGCGCTGCGCGTCCACGGCATCGCGGGGTTGCGCGTCGCGGATGCGTCGATCATGCCGGACATCGTCTCGGTGAACACGAACGCCGCCTCGATCATGATCGGGTGGAGGGCGGGGGATCTCGTCTTGGGATGACCGGGTCCCGTGGGATGTCCATGTCGGAGCACGCCGCGGCAGTCCGGCGCCGGCGGAGCTGAAGACGAGGGTTGGCCGACGATTCAGAATTCGCCGAACGTAGAACGGACCCTGGGCCTTTCGGCACAGGGTCCGTTCGATGTCGGTCGCCGTCTGACCGCCTACTTGGCGGCGGCTTCGACGTTGTCTTTGTTGTAGATCGTGAAGGGGCCGAGCAGGATTCGGCGGGCGTCCACGTCCGGCCGAGTCGGGTCCTTCGTGATCGTGTAGTCGCCGAGGCGGCCGGCGGAGAAGCTCTCGCCCTCCACCCCTTGGATCTGGCCGGTCGCCAGCAGGTAGGAGGCGTAGTAGGTGAGGTAGCCGAGGTCCACGAAGCTCCAGAGCGCGAATTCCGGCGCGCAGCCGTTCTTCGTGTACTCGAGCATCTCGGCCGGGACGCCCAGCCCGGAGACCTTGACCTTGTCGCAGAGGCCTTCGTCCTGCAGCGCCTTCGCCGCCGAGACGATGCCGACCGAGGTCGGGGCCATGATCAGCTTCATGTCCGGGTACTTGGAGATCAGGGCATGCGCATGCGTGTAGCTCTTCTCGGATTGGTCGTCGCCGTAGACGATCTCCAGAAGTTGAAGCTTGGCGTATTTCGGATCGTTGAGCACGGTCTGCATTGCCGCGATCCAGGCGTTCTGGTTGGCGGCGTCGGGCGACGCCGAAAGGATCGCGAATTTGCCGCCGTCCGGCCCGAGGATGTTCATCGCCATGTCGGCCATGACCTTGCCGGTCTCGGTGAAGTCGACCTGCGCCACGAAAAAGGCCTCGCCCGTGGCGTTGGGGATCGGGGAGTCCCAGGTCACGACTTTGGTGCCGCCGGTGTTCGCCGCCTGCACCGCGGGCACGATCTGGTCGCCGGAGGTGTTGGACAGCATCACGACCTTGTACCCGCTGGTCGGGGCATTGGTCACGAATTCGATCTGGCCGGCGACGCTGTTCTCGGCGGTCGGTCCGACGAAGTCGAGGGCGGTCGGGTTGGCCAGCTCTTTCGCGGCCTCTTCCGCGCCCCTGCGCGCCAGGTCGAACGGCAGGATCCCGAGGAACTTGGGCAGCAGCATCATCTTGGCCGCCGTGCCCGTCTTCGCCTTGATCGCGGCGGACGGGATGCCCGATGCGGCCGGGGTGGCATCCTGCGCGAGCGCGACCGCGCCCATGTTCCCCATCAGCAACACTGCGGCCATCAGGCCGGTCATCAAACGACGATGTCCCATGGTGTCCTCCTCTGTCTGATCGAACGATCGGGCGGCCGTCAGGTTCCTCCTGCGGACGCGTTCCGGGCTACGGCGACCCGGACGCGCTGGTCGGGCGTGCGGGAGCCGCCGGTCCGGCCGGCGGAGAGCGCACGCTCGGGTCGACCTGCCTCCGGCGCAGCTGTTCCCGGATCCGTGCCGCCACGTTCGGGATGAGCAAGGAGAGGATCAGGAGCATGCCGATGATTCCGGTTTGCGTGTTGCCGGTGACGCCGGCGATGACGAGCCCGTTGCGCAGATTGAGCACGAGGTAGGTGGAGAGCAGCACGCCGATCATCGTGCCGACGCCGCCGAAGATGCTCACCCCGCCGAGGAGCACCACGGTGATGATGTCGAGCTCCGCGCCCTGCGCCGTGCTGGCCCGCACCGCGCCGAAGCGGGCCGCCATCAGGATTCCGGCCAGCGCCGAGATGAAGCCGCTCATCATGAAGATGAGCATCTTCGTGCGCGCGACCGACACGCCCGAGTACCTCGCCACCGGCGCGCTGTTGCCGATCACGTAGGTGAGGCGGCCGATCCCGCTGAAGTGCAGGATCACGGTCGCGGCCACGGCCAGCGCGGCGAAGATCATGATCGAGAGCGTGACCGGACCGAGCAGGCCGTGGTCGCCGAGCCGGGTGAACCAGTGGGGAAACCTGCCCACGGAGCGGTCCTGCACCAGCACCCGGGCGAGCCCGCGGAACCCTACGTATCCGGCCAGCGTCACCGCCAGCGAGCTCAGCCCGAGCTTCGCGACGAAGAAGCCGTTCATCAGGCCGAGCAGCAGCCCGGCGAGCAGCGCCGCCGCGATCGCGGCCGGCAGCGGCGTTCCCCGCTCGAAGAGATAGGCGACGATCGCGGCCGAGAGACCCATCATCGAGGCGACCGAGAGGTCGATCTCTCCGGAGATGATCACGAAGGTCATCACGAGGGTGACGATCGCCTTCTCGATGCCCAGTTGGAAAAGGTTGACCTGATTGACGACCGTCAGGTAGTTCGAGACCCGGGTGACGTTGAGGACGAGCACCACCAGCAGCACGACGAAGAGCAGGCCCTCCCAGCTCCGCAGGCGACGCACGACGTTAGTCGCCACGGGCCGCTCCTTCCGCCGCCGCCTGCTCGCGCGCAGCGTCGCGCCGGCGCACGCGGACCCGCGTCTCGCGCAGCCGGGCCAGGATGATGGTGTCCGTGGTGACGGCGATCAGGATGAGCAAGCCGAGGATGGCGTCCTTGAGGAATTCGCTCACGCCCTGCCACCGGAGCAGGCTCTGCTGGAGGATCTCGATCAGCAGCACCCCCAGCAGCGCCCCGATCATCGAGCCGGAGCCGCCGAAGATGTTCACCCCGCCGACCACCACCGCGGCCACGACCTGAAGCTCCAACCCCTGCGCGGCCGTCACCGTGATGTTGCCGAACCGGACCAGGAAGAGGAACCCGGCCAGCCCGGAGAGCGTGCCGGAGAGCGCGAAGGCGGCGAACACGGTCCGCCGCACCGGCAGCCCCGCCACGCGGGCCCCGTCCGGATTCGAGCCGATCGCGTAGAGCCGCCGGCCGAACGGCAGGTAGCGCAGCGCCAGCTGACCGAGGATGGCGACCCCCAGGGCGACCGCGACGGTCTGCCGCAGATCGTAGCCCCTGATCGAGAAGACGTTGGCGCCGGGCACGTCGTTGAGCCAGTTGGGGAGATCGGCGGTCGTCACCGTCTTCGCGCCGGAGATTTCGACCAGCACCACCCGGAAGAGCGCCAGCGTGCCCAGCGTGGTGATCACCGCGGGAACACTGCCGTAGGCCACGATGAGACCGTTGATGGCGCCGAGCCCGAAACCGATCGCCATCGCCAACGCCACCGCGACCAGCGGAGGCATGCCGTTGTGATGCGTCAACAGGGTGCCGACGACGTAGGCCGACAGGCCGACGATCGAGGAGACCGAGAGGTCGATGTTCCGGGTCAGCACCACCAGCACTTCGCCGATCGCGACCACGAGCGTGATCGAGAGCCCGGTCGTGAGCCGGTTCACGCTGCGCGGGTTGAAGTAGTCCGGAATCTGGGTCGCGAAAAAGACCAGCAACCCGATCGTGACGGCGAGCAGGACGACCTCGCGAAACTGCTCGGGCCGGATGCGGCGGAGAATCGCGTCGCTCACGAGGGCGCCCCATCGACCGGGATCTCGCCCAAAACGAGCCGGTCGATCTCTGCGAGCGCCTCGGCCGCCGCCGCCCTGCCGCCGCCCTCCTGGTCGGGAAAGAGGTCGCTGGATTGCCCCATCGCGGCCGAAAGCACCTTTTCCTGCGTCGCTTCGCGGTGATCGAACACGCCCATCTGCCGCCCCTCGCGCATCACCAGGATGCGGTCGCTCATGGCGAGGACCTCGGGCAGATCCGAACTGATCAGGATGATCGCCATGCCGGCGGCCGCGAGGTCGTCGACCAGCTGGTGGACCTCCACTTTCGCCCCGACGTCGATCCCGCGCGTCGGCTCATCGAGGATGAGCACCTTCGGCTTTGTCTCGAGCCACTTGCTGATCACCACCTTTTGCTGGTTGCCGCCCGAGAGCGACGATGTCGGGGTGTCGACCGACGCCGCGCGGATGCTCAGCCGCTTGCGGAACTCCTCGGCGGACGCGCGCTCCTCGGTCCGTTTGACCAAGCCGAAGCGCGAGAGATAGCGCGGCAGCGACGGCAGCGACACGTTCGACGCGATCGAGAGCGGCATGATCAAGCCGAGCTGCCGCCGGTCCTCGGTGCTGTAGGCGATCCCGAGCCCCATCGCCTGGCGCGGACTGGTGACGGTGACCGGAGCGCTGTCGAGCTCGATCGTGCCGCCGTCGGCCGGGGCGATTCCGAAGAGCGCCAGCCCGACGTCGGTGCGGCCCGCGCCGACGAGACCGGCGAACCCGAGCACCTCCCCGGCGCGCAGCTCGAACGAGATGCCCTGGAACCGGCCTTCCCGGCTCAGGCCGTCGACCGCCAACCTCACCGCGCCCGGGGTCCGCCGCTCCCGGCGGAAAAGCTCCACCACGTTGCGTCCGACCATCCCCCGGATCGCCGAGGCGGGCGTCAGCTCCGCCCGGGGCGTGGTCGAGATCCAGCGGCCGTCGCGCAGGATGGTCACCCGGTCGGCGATCTCGAAGACCTCCTCCATGCGGTGGGAGATGAAGAGGATCGCGACCCCCTGCGCGCGGAGGCCCGCCACGATCCGGAAGAGCCGCTGCACCTCGTGCGCCGAGAGCGACGCGGTCGGCTCGTCCATGATCAACACGCGCGCGTCGAGCGAGATCGCCTTCGCGATCTCCCCCATCTGCTGCTCGGCGAGCGTCAGACCGCGGGCCGGCTCGCCCACGTCGAGCCTGACGTCGAGCCGCGCCAGCACCTCGCCCGCCTCACGCTCCATCCGCCGGTGATCGACGATCCGGCCGCGGTTGTGATGCCCGATGAAGATGTTCTCGGCGACCGAGAGATCGGGGAACGTCATCGGCTCCTGGTACATCGCGGCCACGCCGAGGCGCTGGGCATCCTGCGAGGAGGTGACGCGCACCGCAGCCCCGTCGATCAGGAGCTCGCCGGCGTCCTGCTGCTGGATGCCGGTGACGATCTTGATCAGGGTGGACTTGCCGGCCCCGTTCTCGCCGAGCAGGGCGTGGATCTCGCCGGGAAAGAGCGCCAGCGAGACGTCGTCGAGCGCCTGGGTGGCGCCGAACCGCTTCGAGACATTGCGCATCTCCAGCACCGGACGCACATCGCCCGCCGCCTCCGTCGCTCCGCCGAGCGGCCGCGTGGTCACGGACCCAACCATCGCGTGCGCTCTCCTTGAACGGGGCCGCGGTCGGCGACCTCAGCTCCCTGGGGAGACGGGGCGCGCCGTTTTGCACTTGATCAAGAGTTGAGATGTTGACCCGAATGTAGCAGGTGTGCCAGAAAAGCTCAACAGCGGCGCGGCAGGCTGCACATCCTCGTTCCCGACCAGGACGACGAGATTCTTCCTGCGTCAGAATGACATTCGGGGCACGCCTCCTCCGCCGTCGTCCCGAGTGGTCTGTGCATCGTCATTCGTCTTCGGCCCGACCGACGACAGTTCTCGCTCCGATCGAAGGGATTCCTCGACTCCGCCTGCGGGCTGCGCCCGGAATGACGGGGGCAGGGGGCGACGCGTCGGCGTCGAAAACGATGCCGATCGATCTTGCACAGACCAGTCAGTGCTCCGTCCGACGGCTTCTGACG
>JBPCRG010000490.1:0-6236 GCA_050997095.1 Thermomicrobiales bacterium
TTGTGGTGAGGAAGAGGATCTCCTGTGGGGGGTGGTTTCTTCCCCCCCCCCCCCCCCCCCCCCCCCCGCGTCCGAAACCTTGACGTTGGGAGCGGCGCAGCGCCCATGGCGATCACGCGTGCCCGAAGTCCTCGGCTCCCTGCGCTAGGCCATGCAGCCCATCGACTGGCAGAGGAGCGAGGGGTCGCCGTCGCAGGCGGTTCCGATGTAGGTGCTGGCGTTGCCTCCGGCGCAGATGTCGGAACAGCGGTATTGGCAGGTGCAGACGTCGCCTTGGCAGGCCATGCTGCTCACCGCGTAGGTGCCGAACGGCGCGCAGGTCGTGGAGCCGCAGTAGACGGGCGACGCGCTGCCGCCGCTCGGGGCGACGCACTTGCAGGTGGTCGGGTCCAAGGTCCCGCCGAACTCGCAGGACGGGACGCACTTGCCCCCGCACGGCACGAAGGTGCCGGTGCATGCCCCGCCGCCGGAGTCGGGAAGGCAGGTGCAGGAGTTGACATCGAGGGTCGTGCCGGACGCGCACGTCATGTTGCCGCAGCCGGTGTCGGGGCCGTAGTTGCAGTCCTCCGAGCACTGCGCGTCGGGGGTGTCGGTGCAGTAGACCCCGCGCACGAAGTGGTCGGTCCCGCCGTAGGGGCAGCCGGCGGCCTGGCAGCTGTAGCGGCAGGCGCAGGCCTGCTGGGCGTCGCACGACATCGCGTCGGGCGGACCGTAGCCGGCCGGCGGCGTGCAGCAGACCCCGCCGCAGACGACGCCGCTCGCACAGTTCGGGTTGCCGCCGCCGGACGTCCCGCCGCCCGTCCCGCCTGACGACGGGGTCGGCTTGGAGCCGCCGGTGCTGCCGCCGGATCCTGTCCCGCCTGGGACCGGAGTCGGAGTCGGCTTTGTGCCGCCGCCGGTGCCGCCGCCGAGGGCTTTCTTCGCCGCCGCCGTCCACGTGCCGAAGTCGGTCACGTCCGGGCCGCCGAAGGTGCCGTCGATCCTGCCCGTGCACTTGGAGATGTCGTTCTCGCCGGTGCCCGTCAGCGCCATCGTCTTGCCGCCGCCGAAGTCCACCCGCAGGCTGAGCGCGCGGCCGACCGCCTGGCCGACCACCGCGAGCTTGCCGCCTTGGCCGAGCGTCAGCGTGCCGGCGTCGATCGCGCCGTCCGCGCCGATCGGGAGCGAGAGCGCGCTGGGGATCGCGGTCTTGTCGTCGACGCCGGCCGCGACCGTGCCGGTGAATGCGAGGTCGCAGGTCGTCGTCGTCGCCGCCAGCGCGTCGCTGGATCGAAGCCCGACCACGGCCAGCAGGCCCGCCGCCAGACCGCCGCCGCCCAAGCCGCGGATCGCGGCCCGACGGGTCGAGCGCTCCGCGAACGACCGGGACATCGCGTCGAATCGAGTTGGGTCCATGACGTTTCCTCCGATTCTCTTTCCATACTCCAGACCGTGCCCAGCGGCGGCGGTCGTTGCGCGCTTGTCGCCGACGACGCCCTGCTCTCAGCAGGTGCCGCCCTCCGTGATGCACCCCAATCTTGCGGCGCAGTACGTATAGCTGAAGGGGCACTCGCACGTGCCGCCGATGCACGGCATGTTGGCTGGGCAGGTGTTGCCGCAGAAGCCGCAGTTCGAGGTGTCCGAGGTGATCGAGATGCAGACGCCGCCGCAGTAGTCCATCCCCGACTCGCACCGGCCGATGCATTGGCAGGATGGCCCGTCGAAAATCTGGTTCGCCGGACAGGTGGTCGAGATGCACGACTGGTTGCATAGCGTCTGACCCTGCGGGCAGCCCGTCGGGTTGTCGACGCATTGGCACGAGGTCGAGTCCAGGTATTGTCCGGATTGGCACGACGCGACGCAGGCGTTCCCGCAGAGCTCCGTGCCGCTCGGGCAGGAGCAGTTCGTTGAGCCGGTCCCGCAGACCGACCCCGTCGGGCAGCAGGAGTCGCCGCAGTGCACGCCGTTGTCGTAGCAGACGCAGAGGCAGGTCGCGGGATCGAGCATCAGCGTGCCGCCGCAGTCGACCGGGCCGCACGGCGTCGGGTTCGGCGTCGGGTTTCCGCCGCCGTTCCCGCCTCCCCCGCCCGAGGTGCCGCCACCTCCGCCCGAGTTGCCACCGCCGCCGGACCCGCCCGCGATCGTCGGCGCCGCGGCGGGCGCGGTCGGTGCGGCCGACGGCGGACCGCCGGTCTTCTTCGTCTTGAACGCCGACCACGTGCCCAAGTCGGCGGCGCCCGGCCCGCCGAACGTACCGTCGATGCCGCCGCGGCAGAGCTTCGCGTCCTGTTGCGCGTCGCCGGTCATCGACAGGAATTGGCCGTCGGCCACCGAGACCCGCAGGTTGATCGCCCGCCCGCTGATCTGGCCGACGAGATCGTGGGTCGTGCCGTTCTTCAGCTTCAGCCGCCCGCTGTCGATCGCGCCGGTCGCGCCGATCTCGAACGTCACGTCGCCGTCGAAGGAGGCCGCCTTGTCCTTGCCGACCGTCACCTTCGCGACGATCGACAGCGTGCAGGTCGTGACCGAGGTGTCGTTGTCCGCCACAGCGCCGGCCGCCCGCCGACCGACCCCGAACATTGCCGCCACTCCGGCGAGCATGCCGCCGCGCCCGGCCTGCCCGATCGCCTGGCGCCGGGTCGAGCGGATCGCGATCGCTCGTGACAGGTGATCGAACCGATCCTCATCCATCGTTCTCACGCTCCTTTCCATTTTCCTGTGACCTTCCCCCGCATGGTAGCAGGGAATCCGCGGATTTCCGCATCGCCGCGGCGCCCGGTCGGCGACACGAGCGATCGGCGACTCCCCGCGCCCCGCGCTTCGACGACATCCGCATTCTGCCGGAGACGGCAGGCCGTTCCATCGGTACATTTCCGTAGTTCTTCCCCGGAATCACGTAGTTTTTGGTGAATCGACTTCGCGCGGAGACGAAAAAGCGGAACCGGCGTTTCCGCCGATCCCGTTTTCCGTCGATGAGCCGCGATCTCCTCACGCGCCTCCCGAACCGGTGGAGCCCGTTCAGACCCGGGGCTGGCCCGGTCTCTTCGTCAACTCCGGGATCGGCGGCCCGTCGCGACGGCGCGGACGCGCTGGCGCATCTGCCCGTGCCGGACCATGAGCAGCATGGCCATCGCCAGCGTCCCGCCGACCATCAGCCACAGATCGGCCAAGCCCCCGGACATCGCGGCGGCGATCGGCCCCGCCCCCGTGTTCGGCAGGACGTTCACGTTCTTCTTGCCGCAGTTGTAGACCGAGACCGTGGTCGGGCCGCCGTTCTGAACCAGCACGTTGCCGTTCGCGTCCACGTGGTCGGCCTCGGCATGGCACCAGTTGCCGCTCGTCTCGTCCAGCGCGTAAGCCCCGTTCGCAAGCTTCGAGAAGGTGAGTTTGCCGTCCGCGTCGGTCGTGCCCGCGCCGGCCGCCTTCCCGCCCAGCGTCGAGAGCGCGAACTCCGCGCCCGCTCCGTAGTTGGTGCAGTCCTTCGCCCAGGTGTAGGCGTCGTTCGCCTTGCCCTGGCACAGGAACTTCACCACCGTCACGCTGCCGCCCGTGGCGTTGCCAGGCGTCTTCGTCGGCGTCGGTCCGGGAGTCGGCGTGGGCGTCGCCTTGGCGGGCGGCACGTTGTACCAGAAGCAGACGATGTCGGCTCCCTTCGGCAGGGTGAGCTTGACGCGGAGACCCGTCGAGTCGTCGTACGTGCGGTTGAAGGTCTTGCCGTCGCGCAGACAATCGACCACGTAGATCGCCACGATCGCCGGGTCCGGCGCATTCTCGGTGATCGTGTAGGCGCCCTGCGCCAAATTGCCGAAGGTCAGCTTGCCCGCGTCGTCGGTGGTGTCCGAGGCGCTGAAGCCGCTCGGGCCCGCGACCCCGAAGTCGATCCCGCCCAGCGGATTGCCGGAGCAGGTGTCGTAGTACCGGGCGGTGGTCCCCGCCGGGCAGAGCGACTTCACGATCTGGATCGAGCCGTTCTGGACAGCTTCCTGCGGAATGTTGAACCAGCTGCAGTCGACCGACTGGAGCGTGCCGTCGAGCGTGAGCGCGATCGCGCCGCCCGTCACGGTGTAGGCCGCGGCGTCGGACGGCGTGGGCGTGCCCGGCGCGACGGAGGCGCAATAGACGACCGGCGTGTCGAAGGCCCCGGCGACGTTCTCGGCGAGGGCGTAGCTGCCCGCCGGGAGATCGGGGAACGCGACCTTGCCGTCGGCGTCGGTCGTGGCGGTCGTCGGCTCCGGGCCGCCTTGGACGCTCAGGCGGAAGTCGACGCCGGACGTCGTGTCGGGGCAGTCGGTCAGCAGGCCGTCGAGGTTCTTGCCGGTGGCGTCGTACCCGGCCGGGCAGGAGTGCTTGACGACGTTGACCGCAGTCGCCGTGCCCTGCGCCGTCGGCACGATGTACCAGTCGCAGACGACGTTGACGCCCTTCGCCAGCGACAGGTCGATCCCGTCGACCGTCGAGTCGTCGTACGCGAAGGTCACCTTCTGGTCGGATTCCGCGCGCGAGCAATACACATAGTATTTGACCGTGTCGGTGGGCACGTCCTCGGAGATGAAGTAATCGCCGGCGGCCAGGGAGTCGAACTTGGCGATCCCGGGTCCCGGCGTGGCGACGTTGACCGTCTGCTCGGCCTTGTTCAGCCCGTCCTGATTCGTGATCGTGAAGGTCTGCCCCGCGATCCCGTTGCCGTGGCAATCGGTGAAGGCGTTGCCAGCGCCGTAGTCGTATCCGGCCGGGCAGGCCGCGAGATGCAGCTCGACCGATCCGGTCCCCGTCGGGGCGGCGGCCGGGGCGACCGTCGCCTTGTCGCCGCCGTTGTCGGAGACGTTGCCGTTGTCGGAGCCGCCAGACTGGCCCGTGTTCGCGACCTTGAAGAAGTCGCAGGCGATCCGCTGGTTGTTCAGCGGCACGGAGATCGCGCCCTTGGTCACTTTCGCCTGGGTGGTGGCGCTTGGCGCGCCGCCCTGCGCCGGATCGACGGGATACGTCGAGCAGAAGACGACCGGCGCGCCGAGGCCCGCGTCGCCGACGGTGTAGTCGCCCGGCGCCAGCCCGACGAGGGGGGCCCGACCGCTGATCCCGAACGCGCCGGTGACGGCCGTCCACGTCTGCCCGGCGCCGGCGAAGGCGAAGCTCTCGCCGTCGAGCGTCTGGGTGCACGCGCCCTGATAGTCGGCGTATGCCGTCGACGAGCCGTCCGTGCCGCTCGGGCAGGAGTAGGCGTACGCCGAGATGGAGCCCAATGTGCAGGTCGCGTTGAAACGGGTGGAGACGCCGACGGTCGCCGTCGCCCCGGCGGCCAGCGGCCCGGCCGTCTCCGGAGCCGGCGCGACACCGCAGGCGGGCGGCGTCTCCTCGTCGATCGTGAAGGTCGTCTGGTCGTCGACGGGATCGACGGTGAAGGTCACCTTGCCCGTGCCGGGGGCGCTTTCGAGCGGGCCATAGACCGCCCCGTGCGAATCGGTCACCCGGAACCGGACGAACGGCAGGGGCGTCGTCCCGTCCGCCTGGAAACTCGTGACGGCGATGGTCGCGCTGCCCGCCGCGCCCACAGTCTGCGCGCCGAACGGCAGCATGGCGGCGATGGCCGCCAGCGCGATCAGCCAGCGCAGCGCCGTGCCGCCGCCCATCCCTGCGTTCTGCCCGCGAACGTGCCGCCGATGCCGCATCTCACCTCTCCTTGCGCCAGCGCCTCGATCCACAATCTCCGCGTGTGCATTCACCGTGACGCCATCCTCACCTGCGATGTCCATCTCGCCTACCCCCCACCCGACCCTGTCGCGGTTTGGATCAATCGCCGGCGCGCCGCGCCCGGATCCGGGGATGCCTGGCAGGGAGTCGGTTCCGCGCGCCCGCGGCTCCGCGGCTCCGCGTTTGGCGCTGTCGTCAATCTCAACGCGGGGCCGCGCGAAACGGTTTCGCGGCGCGGGGAACGTCCGCCAACGAAAGGGCGACGTCCGGGATTCATGGCGTTCAACGATCTTGCGGGCGACATTCTTCCTCGGGGACGACGTCATCATACCAGGGACGGCGACCGACGCAGCCACGGCGACGGCCGGAGGCAGCATCATGCTTGCAGTGGAGTGGCGGAGGCGGTCGCCGGGCGACCGGAATCAGCCCTGTTCGGGCGCTTGATCAGGGGAAGAGGCAGCCGGGGCGCTCGGTGCCGACTCAGGTCCGTTGATGGGCGCCGGGGCGCCCCACAAGAGAGGGGAGGGAGGAGACCACGCCACGAGAGCGGACAGGCGCAGCGCAACACA
>JBPCRG010000496.1:0-2705 GCA_050997095.1 Thermomicrobiales bacterium
CTGAATACCCCGAGCGATATTCGCCATTCCCACTCTAAAGCCGGCTTGGGACAATAGCTTCGTCCGAGGGCCGCGGAGTTTGGGCATCAGGGGATGCCCAACGTTCGGCCGACGGACGAGAGTAGTCATCGGACGGGCATGAAAATAGCCCGCGCGGTATAACCCGACCCAATGTTGACGCCGCCCGGAACCGGCGCCACACTGCCGAGGCGGTGACCATGCCGGCCGCGCCTTAACAACCGAACAGCATCAAGGGGTGCCCACCCGCGGCTTCATCGCCGCGGACGGGCGCGCAAGGGGAAGCCGGTGGGATGCCGGCGCTGTCGCGCAACTGTATCGCCGCCGCGGGATGACCTTGGGCGGCGGAGCCAGGTCGCCTGTCCTTGATCGCGTCCACGACCCTTCGTCGAGAAAGGGGAGGACCTCCGATGCCGATTCTCCCGCCGTGACCCCGGTGACGGGAACCGATCCACCGGCGCCCGCCCGCTCGCAAGAGCGGGCGTTTTTGTTGGTGGCCATGGGCTATGGGCCGTGAGTTGCGGTTCGCTGGCGCGGCCGTGCAGTTTTTGAGAAGAGGTGCATTTTGATGAACGTGCGTTCCATCTCCGCGTTCCGTCGCCGGGGGGCGCTCTCCGCGCTGGGCCCGGTTCTGCTCGTGGTGTCGATGCTGCTTTCGACGGGCACGGCTGCCGCCGCGGCCAGTCCTGCGGCCGCGGTGTCGTCCGCGCAGCGGTGGCTGCTTGGGCAGCAGGCGGCGGACGGCGGGTTCATCGGGTTCTCCGGGACCAGCGACATGGGGGCGACGACGGACGCGGTGATCGCGCTGGCGTCGGCTCCGACCCCGGATGGCGCGGCGGCGATCGCGAAGGCGATGGCGTTCCTGAAGAGCGGGGCGCTGGTCTACACCCAGGCGGGGGTCGGGCAGGCCGCCAAGCTCGTGCTGGCGGTCGTCGCGGCCGGCGGCGATCCCCGGGACGTCGGAAAGGTCGATCCGCTGGCGATCGTCGAGCAGACGGTCAAGACGAGCGCCGGGCTCTACGGCAATGGGGTCTACGACCATGCTCTGGCGATGCTCGCGCAGGTCGCCGCCGGGGGGAAGGTCGCCGAAAAGGCGCTGAAACCGCTAAGTGGCACCCAGAACGAGGACGGCTCATGGGCGTTCGACGGCTCGAAGGGCGCCGCCACGGGAGACACCAACACGACGGCGGTGGTCGTGCAGGCGCTGGCCGCTGCCGGGTTCGGCACCTCGCCGATGATCCCGAAGGCGCTGGCCTATCTCCACGCGGTCCAGAAGCCGGAGGGGGGATTCGGATTTCAGGGCGGAGACGCCGCGCTCGCCGACGCGAACTCGACGGCGCTCGTCGTGCAGGGGGTGATCGCGGCGGGTCAGGACCCGTCCTCGGCGGAGTGGAAGAACGCGACGGGCGCCCTGCTCGCGTTCCAGAATCCGGGCGGCGCCTTCCGCTATCAGCTGACGCCCCCCGACGACAACCTCTTCGCGACGTTGCAGGCGGTCCCCGCGCTGGCCGGCAAGGCGCTTCCGGTGCGGGCGGCGGGCGCCGCCACGCCGATCGCGACATGCCTCACCCCGACTCCGCTGAACGCCACACCTCAGGCGGAGCTTGATTGCGCGGCCTAGCGCCCGACTGGTCCTTTGCGCGGGAGCGTCGTCGACACGCGTCGACGGCGCTCCTCGCCGCGTTCTGGATCTTCGCGGCGATGCTCGCACCCGCCCCCTCGTCGGCAGGCGGCTTGCACCATGCCGGGGTGATCGTGCGGGAGGGCGACGACCGCCTCGTCTATGCCGTAGTCGCGTTCTCGGAAGATCGGTTGACGGGGCTCGAGCTGCTCAAGCGGACCGGGATCCCCCTCGTCACGGTCGCGTTCGGGGGGTTGGGCGAAGGGGTCTGCTCGATCGACGCCCATGGCTGCCCCGCGACCGATTGCCGCAGGCGCCTTTGCCAGGGGAGCCGCGCGGACGATCCCTTCTGGAAGTATTTCCGCCAGAGCGGGCCCGGTCTCTGGACGGAGATGGCGCTCGGCGCGAGCGGCTCGAAGGTGGCCGACGGCGAGGTCGACGGCTGGTCGTGGAGCGGCGCCGACGCGAAACTGCCGGCGATGACGCTGGCGGAGGTCGGCGCGCGGGCGGGGGTCGCGGACATCGCGACGCTGGGTTCGGCGCAGCCGGCCCGGTTCCAGCGGTCGTTCATTCCGGACGACGGCGGCGGACAGGGTTGGCCGGCGTATCTGGCGGGCGGCGGACTGATCGTCGCGGTCGGCGGCGGCGCGGTCCTCGTCGCCCGGCGACGGAGGACGGCGCCGTGAGCCCGCCCGCGCCGGACGACCGGCTCGACCCGCGGGCGTGGCTGCTTTGGGGCGCGGCGGCGAGTTTTCCCGCGCTGCTCGGGCGGAATCCGTTTCCGCTCCTGATGACGCTGGTCGCGGTCCTCGGCGTGCGCCTCGCCTGGGCGGACGCGGCGGGGGGGATCTCATCGTGGGCGGGACTGCTGCGGCTGGCGGTCGTCTTCACCGCGGTCGGGGTCGTGTTCAACGTGCTGACCGTCCGCTCCGGCGACAACGTGCTCTTCGCGCTGCCGGACGGCATCCCGATCCTTGGCGGCGACGTGACGGTGAACGCGCTCGTCTTCGGGGCGCTGGGCGGTCTGGCGCTGATCACGCTGGTCCTGATCGGGACGACGCTGGGC
>JBPCRG010000196.1:0-10537 GCA_050997095.1 Thermomicrobiales bacterium
GACGATGCCGAGACGAAGGCGACGTTGGTCAGCCCGCGCTCCAGCGGCGCGAGGCCCGCGTAGCCGTGCGCGGCCACGTGCATCTCGCCGCGTTCGCCCAATCCGACGACGCCGCGGTAATGGGCAACGAGCCCGGTCCGGCGGAGCAGCGGCATCGGGGTGTCGAGGCCGAGCGAGCGGGTCACGGCGGAGTGGTGGCCGTCGGCGCCGATCACGATCGCCGCGGTGAGCTTCTCCCGTTGCCCGTCGATCGAGACGTCGACGCCACGGACCCGCCCGTCATGCCGGAGCACGTCGCGGACATGGGCGCGCTCGCGGACGTCGACGCCGGCGACGCGGGCGCGATCGAGTAGGATCTCGTCCAACGTGTGCCGCGAAAGTCCGAGCGCGTATTCACCGGGTCCGGCGCCCTCGAAATCGGCGAGGAAACGCCGACCGCCAGGGGCATGGACCATCATCGCCTGCATTTTGTGGGCGCCGGCGGCGATCACGTCGCCCTCCAGCCCAAGATCGCGCAGCACGCGGACTCCGCCCGGGTTGACGTACTCGGAACAGGCCTTATGCCTCGGAAACGACGCCTTGTCGAGCAGCAGCACGCGATGGCCCGCCTCCGCGAGAAGCGAGGCCGTGACGCTGCCGCCGGGGCCGCCGCCGACAACGATCGCCTCGTAGTCGGGCCGGGCCCCGTTCACGACGTCAGCGCCCTTGGTCGACATCGGACACCCCTTGCTGCCGCACCGCCACCATCCGGAACCATCGCCGCCTGCGGATCGCGGCGCCCTGCACGCCGGCCGCGCGCAGCAGGATCGCCAACTCCTCCGGCGTAAAGGCGCGGAGCACCGAAAGCGGCGCGTCGTTGCGGGTCAGGCGGTTGCGGGTCGTGCAGCGGGCCGCGATCCAGGCTGCCGCGTAGCCGACCCGGCTGCGCTCGAGATCGTTGAGGATGAACCCGATCCGGCCGACCCGGTCCATCTCCGAAAGCACGGCGGCCGCGTCGACGTCGTTGAAATGGTGGAGGGCGAGCGAGCAGAGCACGACATCGTGCGACCGGTCGGGGTAGGGGAGGGATCGGGCGTCGCAGCGGGCGACCGCGATCTCGGGGTGCGGCTCCGTCGCGGCGTAGGCCAGGTCGAGCATGTCGTCGAGGAGATCGGTCGCGGTGATCTCGACCGCCAGTCCGCGCCGTTTCGCCCAGGCGAGCACGGCGACGGGAATGTCCGCGCAGCCGGTGGCCAGGTCGAGGATCTTCAACGGTCGGTCAAATGACGCGCCGTCGGTCAGGACGTCCAGGGACGAGAGCACCGCCGAGGTCCCGCCGAGAAAGCGGTTGACACGCTTGATGTCGGCGAAGTTGGCGGCCAGCTCCTCCCGGTCGTCGATCGGGGCGTCCATCAACTCGGCGCGGCCGCTCCGCCGCAGCGGACTCCAGCCGACGAACGATCTGGCGTTGGTGGCGATCCCGGGGTGCCTCATGCTCGTCCTGAAAACCTGGAGGAGACGTCGGCGACGTTCCACGCAGTCTACGACTCGCGGCCCATGCACCGTGTCGCGGAGGACACGGAGCGGCTGGCGCAGGCCTCACCCACGTCACCCCCCGCAGTCTGCCAAATCCGCCTTCGCGACCTACCCGGCCGCTACGCGGACGGCGCCTCGAACAGGGCCAGGCTTTCGCGCGAGTGCATCCGGTCGTAGAGGAAATCGAAGTAGGCGGGGTGCGCCTCCGGACGGTCGGCGACGCGGGCCCAGAGTGCGGAGACGCTCGGCTCGCCGTGCCAATACGACCAGATCAGCACGGCGCGGTCGTCGGCGGAGATGAAGCGCATGCGGGAGTCGACCCAGGCCTCGCCGCCGGTCAGCGCGTCGGCCAGCAGTTCGTCGCGCACGGCGGCGGGGCTCCATCCCTCGCCGTGGAGCCGCCAGGCCGCGCGCGCCGCGAGACCCGAACGGTACCGCGTGAGCAGGGCGCCGAGGCGGTCGTCCGCGCCGACGTCCCAGCCGATGATCGCCATCCCGGCGTCGGCGATGCCCTCGAAGGGCGTCGAACTCGCGGTGTTGACGACCGAGAGCAGCACATCGGCGGGAGACGTGCCCGCGGCGTATCCGGCCTCGCGCCGTTTGAACTGCACATAATGACCGGGACAGCCCTCATGGACCGCGAGGTGGCGCAGGCCCGCCATCGTCAAGACCGGATCGAGATTCAACCGGACGAGGCGGCGCTTGTAGTCGCACATCGCGTTGTAGGGGACGTCGCGCACGGTCTCGACCCGCATGCCGTCCGACTTGCCCGCCGGGATCGCCATCCGCTCCGCGGTCAGGTCCCAGGCCTGCGACATCAGGTCGTTCAGCACGTCCTCGACCTTGTCGGCCGGAACACTCGTGCGCGCCTCCCACGCCTTCACCCCCGGCTCGACGCCGCCGTCGAAACCGAGATCCCGCAGGACGGGCCGCATCGCGGTGTGGATCGCGTCGAGTTCGTCGGGCTCGGGAGGGGCCGCGGGCACGTGGAGGAAGCCGGTGAGCTGCCGCTCGAAGGGGAGCCCTTCCTCCCGCCAGGTCGCGAAGCTGATCGCGCTCCCGCAGGTCTGGCGGTAATAGACCTGCCGGTCGGCCTCGGGCAGCGCCGCCGCGGCGTCCCGAAGTTCGCCGAAGCGCGCCTGCGCGTCGAAGTAGGACGCGAACGCGTCGGGCCGGTGCGTCGTCGACATGTTGAGCACGACCAGCCGGTCGATATCCGCGTCGCCCGAGAAAGGGTCCTTGCCCTGCTCCCGCGCGTAGAGCGCGTCGAGCCCGAGCAGCGCGGTCGTCAACTCCTCGGCATAGCGGAGCGTCGCGTCGGACAGCGGCATCGGGGGTCTCCTTGCGCTTTGAGCCGAGGGCTCTGAGCTTTGAGAAGCGAGTAGGCAGTGGGCGGTAGGCAGAGGGAAGGGTATCGCGGAACCGGGCGTTCGTCCCCGACCCCTGATCCCCGACCCCTGATCCCCGATTCCACGTACCATTGCCCGTCACAGGGAGGCTTGACGGCGATGGAACTGGCTCGGTTCTCGATCGTGCTCGGGCAGCGGCTGCCGTGGCCGGAGATGCTGCGGCGGGCGTTGGAGACGGAACGGCTCGGCTTCGACGGGCTCTTTCTGGTCGACCACTTCTATGGCTTGAAGGACGTCGACGATCCGACGCACGAGGCCTACACGATGCTTGCCGCCCTCGCGCCGTTCACCCAGCGGGTGCGCCTGGGCGTGATGGTCTGCGGCAACACCTACCGCAACCCGGCGTTCCTGCTCAAGCAGGCGATGACCGTCGACCACATCTCCGGGGGCAGGGTCGACTTCGGCGTGGGCGCGGGCTGGGTCGAGCGCGAGCATGAGGCCTACGGCTTCGCGTTCCCCGGAGCGAAGGAGCGGGTCGACCGCTTCGCCGAGGCGCTGGAGATCTGGAGCCGATTGCAGCGGCAGGAGCGGACGACGTTCCACGGCGACCACTACGAGCTGCTCGACGCCCCGTTCGCGCCGAAGTCGCTCCAGACAGGCGGTCTTCCCGTCCTGATCGGCGGGACGGGGCCGAGGATGCTCCGATTGACCGCCCGCCACGCGGCGATCTGGAACGCGGTCGGCTCACCGGAGGAGGCGGGCGCGGCGAGCCTCCGGCTCGACACAGCCTGCGCGGCCGAGGGGCGCGACCCCGCGACGTTGACGCGCTCCGTCAGCCCGTCCATCAACCTGCTGGCCTCCCCGCAGGCGTTCGCGGACGGGGTCGCGGCCTACCGCGCGGCGGGCATCCGGGACATCTATCTGCCCTGGCCGCGGGTCGACGCCGAGGAGGGGGTGCTTCGGGAGGTCGCGCGCGACGTGCTGCCGGGTCACCGCGACCAATCGGGGTCCGGCCCCGTCCGTGGGCCGATCGCCGTCGTCGGGCATCGCCGCCCCAGGCCTATCGACGCGGCGAGCGCGGCAGAGCTGTTCGCGACGATCGGCGGCACGCTCGGGCGCCGGGTGCTCGATCTCCTGATCGACGAACCGGAAACGGTCCTCGACGGCGCGGCGCTGCTGGCCCGGACGGGCGCCGCCCGCCACCGCGACATCGCCCAGGCGTTCGCGACGCTCGGGGAGCGACTCCAACCGCTCGGCGTGGCGCGGCCATGGCTCGAAGCCCAGCGCGGCTACCGCCTGCCCGCGGAGAAGGCGGAGATCCTGCGGGGGGTCAGGGATCGGGGGCCGGGGACCGGAGACGTAGGATAGGGCAACACTTCCGCTCCACGCTCCTCCGCCTACCGCATACTGCCTACCGCCTACCCAAGGCCCATCGCCCCCGCCTCACGGCCCGAACGGAGACTCCATGCAGAAGATCGGCACGCAGTACGTCCTGAGGAAGATCAAGGACCAAGTGATGGCCCCGCCGCCCGAGAAGCAGCCGGGTGTGCCCGAGGCGCAGGTTGAGCGCCCCGGCAAAGACATAGACGGGCAGATCATCAACGACGAGAACGGCCAGACGATCGGCCGGGCGTTCCGCCTGCCGGGGGTCGCGCTCTACGTCGTCGCCACCGGCACGATGCCGAACGAGGACGAGCTGAAGCGCTGCCTCGCCGACCCGAACCCCCGCACCTTTCTGCACACCGAGGACGGCCGCCTCACCGGCGTCATCTTCGTGCCCGACGCATCCCATTTCCCGAAACGCGTCGTGGGCGGCCGCGCGGACGACGTGTAGGGCTCAGGGATTGGGAATGATGCGCCCTAAACATCCCGCATTCGGAGTGACACATCCACTTGAGGATTGGAGCCATGTCGCGGTGATTGGCCAAATGGATCGCCGATTCGGCCACTCCGTTGAGGGCGACCGGAGTCGGGTGGCGTTGCCGCTGCTCGCCACCTATCCTCTGTGGGCCAGGGAGCGGTGACCGGCCCCGGTTCTCCGGAGTTGATCCGGGCAGCATCGCTCCTGTTGTTGCTCGGTCCACGGAGTCAGCGCTGGGCAGAATGGCAGACCGAGAGCGGCGGCGGCGCCAACGGACTGACATGGCGACAAGTGGAAGCCATGCGGGTGGTCGCGGCTCTGCGAACGCCGACGCTGGGCACGGTCGCCCTGGAGATCGACGGGACTCCGGCTGTCGTGACGGGACTTGCCGATCGACTCGTCCGGCAAGATCTCCTGCTGCGCGTTCGCGATCGAGGGGACGCCCGCGTCATTCGAGTGATGCTCACGGCTGCTGGCGTGGAGGCATTGACGAGCGTGGATGGTCTGTTGCAGGAAAAGCTCGCGCGGTCGATCGCAACGCTGACCGCAGCGGACCAATCGTCGTTGCTCGCCGCGCTGCAACTCCTAGAGGCGATTGACGATGACCGCTGTCCCTCCTGTGACTTTCCGATGAGGCGGGAAGATGACTATTGCGCCCAATGCGGCGAAGCGCTTCGACGTTGACTGATCAAATCGACGAAACCTCTGGAGGAAGGAGAGGGCTCCTTGGCGCTTCGGCGCGGATCGTCGGGGCCAATGCCAATGGCGATTGCCGAACTCAGCGGCGGCCTCTCCACGGATCGCGGCGTCGTGATGGCGGCGGTCTCGCTGTCGATCCTGCCGATCCTGATCATCTGGATCGTCGGCCAGAAATCGTTCGTCGAAGGCATCGCGATGACGGGCATGAAAGGGTAGTCCCGCCGGGCAGACCGGGCAGACTCAGTTCACTTCGGCGTTCGACGACGTGCAATCCGGAAGAGGGTCCTTCGTGGTTCGATTAGCGTACAGCACGATCAACTGGGGCGAGACCGCCGACCTGCCCGCAACCTTCGCCGACATCCGCGAGGCGGGTTGGGGAGCGGTCGAACTCTTCGTCCACTCGCTCGATTGGATGGGGCCGAGCCGAGGCTTGCTCGCCGAACTTGCCGGGCTGAAGGTCGCGACGACCTTCGGTGTCGTCAGCCTGCCCTCCGATCGGGTTCAGCTGACGAAGCTCAAGCACCATGTCGACTATGCCGCGGAGATCGGAGCCGAGGCCATCGGACTCGTCGGCGGCTCCCGGCTGCGCTGGGCGCCTCCCACCGACGCCGAATACGCAGACCTCGCCACGCTCTGCGAGGAACTGGCGGTCTACGCCCAAACGCAAGGCGTGGCCGTCGCCTACCACCCGCACGTCGCATGCACGGTTGAGACCGAGGCGGAGATAGGCAGGCTGATGGGCCGGTCGAAGGTGCTCACGCTCTGCCTCGACGCCTCTCACATCGCGCTGGTGGGGGAGGATCCCCTCGCGCACATCCGCAAATATCGCGACCGGACTAGCTACATCCATCTCAAGGACTGGGCGCGGGGCAAATTCGTGGAGATGGGCCGAGGCACGATCGGCATCGACTTCGCGGCAATCCTGCGAGAGCTGGACGACAACCGCTTCCCCGGCTGGGTCGTTGTCGAGCAGAGCCGCAGCGACGTCTCGCCGCTGGCGAGCGCACGGCTGAACAGCGCGTTCCTGGGCGGCATCGGCCATTCGTCGCTGAACGCGGGTGTCTCGACGTGACGCTGCGGCTCGCGATCGCCGGGTGCGGGGTGATGGGGCGTCGGCATGTGCTGGGCCTCAAACGACTGAAGGACATCGGCCGACTGCAGTTCGACCTGGCCGCCGTCTGCGACCCGCTCGAGGCGAACGCGATTCGGATGGCGGAGAGCGCGGAGGAGCTGCTGGGGCGGCGGCCCGCGATCCACGCCGATCCGGCCGCGCTCTCCGCGGACGATGTGGACGCGTTGGACATAACGACCTCGCCCGATCTCCATGCGCGGATCGGGATCGCCGCGCTCCAAAAGGGCATCCACGTCCAGGTCGAGAAGCCGATCACGCTGACGATCGGGGAGGGGGCGCTCCTAGTCGCGGCGGCGGCCGCGGCGGACCGCAGACTCTCGGTCGCGGAGAACTACCGTCGCGACCCGATCAACCGATTGGCGAAGGCGTTGATCGACGGCGGCGCGATCGGCCGGCTGTTCCTGATCGTCCAGTCCTCGTCCGGTTCCGGCGAGAACGTGATCATCACCCCATGGCGGCACCTCAAGCGGTCGTGCGGGATCGCGATCGACATGGGCGTTCATTACACCGACATCCTCGAATACCTGCTCGGGCCGATCGACACCGTGGCGGGGCTGGGCGCCGTCGTCGACCGCGAACGCAAAGACTCCGACGGCAAGATGCACCCGGCCGACGCGGAGGATGTGGCGCTCGGCGTCGCCCGATTCGAGAGCGGCGCGCTAGCGAACATGGTGCTGAGCGTGGCCGGACGCGGCGAGGGCCACTTCACGCGGATGGTCTACGGAACCCGCGGCTCGCTCGGGATCCCCGGAGGCCGTCTCGGTGAACCGCTGCGGCTCACCGTGCGGGCCGACGGCGTCGATCAGCCGGTGGCAGAAGCCGATCTGCTCGCGCTGGTCCCCGATTTCACGCTCGACCCGACGACGGCGAAACTCTTCGGCGGCGAGCCCTTGACCTCCTACCGACTCTCCTGGGCGGAGACCGACGCGAACCTGCTCGCCATCGAATACGACGACTTCGCCGAGGCCATCCTCTCGGATCGCCAACCCGAAGTCACCGGCCAGATGGGGCTCCGCTCGCTGGCGCTCGCCTACGGCTTTCTCGAATCGGACAGACTCGGCCGTTTCCTCAGCACGGAGGAGCTTCTCTCCGGCCGGATCCTGCCCTACCAGCAGGAAATCGAGGCGTCCTTGGCTGCCCATCGCGGATAGTGGGCGCGCTGAGTGGTCCGACCATCGGCCCACGACTCGTCGACGCGAGGACGACGAGATCCTTCGAGCCTCGGGATCACGGCGGAGGAGGCGTGCCCGACCGGTCATTCTGAGGCACGAAGAATCTCGTCGTCCTCTACCCGACAGACGAATGCCCGGCGTCGGACCACCGAGGTCGAGCGTTCGAACGTGAACCGCAGGCCGACAACCGTGAGTTCCATAAAGGAGGAAAGCGTGTCGCGCGAACGGATCAAGATCGTCGTCTGGGACAGCATCGGCAACACGCTTCTCGGCGTCCGGCCGTGGGCGAGCTGGGATCCCAACCACCTCGCGCAGTTCCTCGCCGAGGACGCGGACGCGCAGGAGCGGGCGGTCGGTTTTCGGCAGATCTTCGCCTCCCACGATGTCGATCTGGTCTGGTTCTCCAGCCCGGACGGTCCCCACGCGACCTTCGGCGCGCTTCACGCCAACTACGAGGGCAGCGTGCGCGTTCTCCAGTCGACCGACGAGATCGCGGCGGAGATCGTCGACGCCGACTATCTGGTCCTGCACAAGGAACGCCTTCCGGCCGCGGCGCTGGAGGGCGCGAAGAGGCTGAGACTGCTCCAGCACCTCGGCCAGGACCACCGGGGCGTCCCGCTCGCGGCGGCCCGCGCGCTCGGCGTCCCGGTCGCGGCCACCCCCCTGATCAACTACATCACGGTCGCCGAGCAGGTTTGGGCGTTCATCCTCAATTGGCTGAAGCGGCTGCCGTCGCTTCGGGAGCACATGCGCGCCCGGGAGTACACCGCCACGTGGGGGCTCTATCCCGACGTCAAGCATCTCGGCGACGTGACCCTCGGCATTCTCGGCATGGGCGAGATCGCCCGGCCGATCGCCCGGGTCGCGCAGGCGTTCGACATGCCCGTCATCTACTGGGACATCGAGCGCTTCCCCGACCTTGAGGAGAGATACGGGCTCGAATTCGTCGAGTGGGACGAGATGTTCAGGCGATCCGACGTGCTGACCGTGCAGCTCGCGCTGAACGCGAAGACGCACGGGATCATCGGCGAACGGGAGATCGGCCTGATGGGGCCGAACTCCCTCTTCATCAACACCGCCCGCGGCAAGCTGGTGGATCAGGCCGCATTGACCGCCGCGGTCGCGGCGCGCCGAATCGGCGGCGTCGCGATCGATGCGTTCGCGGAGGAGCCGCTGCCGACCGACGACCCGCTCCTGGATCTGCACGATCTGCCGGGCGACCGCGTCACCCTCACCCCGCACAACGCCTGGCAAAGCCCGTGGACCTGGGTCCGCGACTCCCAGGAGATCTGGTTCAACGTCCGCCGCTCCCTCGACGGAGAGCCGATCAAGTTTTTGGTTTGACCCGTCGGCGGCCCGGGCGCCGACGAATGGCCTCGCGACGGCACGATCGGGGCAAGGGGCTGCTGCGGTGTCGACTCCCCCTGTTCGACCGTCGACAATCAACGCATTGAACAAGCACGACGAGATCCTTCGTGCCTCAGGATGACGGTGGTGGAGACGCGCCCCAAATGTCATTCTGACGAAGGAAGAATCTCGACGGTCTCTGCGCAAAAAACACATGCTTGTGTTCAGACCACTCGGGATCACGGCGGAGGACGCGCGCCGCGCATGCCGTCCCGACGAAGGAAGAATCCCGTCCTGAAAGTCCGCAAACGATCGCCACTGCCGGGAGGTCGCGACATGACGTCGATCCGGTTCGGTTTCTGCGTGCCGGTCTTCGCCTCGCCGGGCCGGAGCCTCTTCCGGACGCCGGGGTTCGCCGACCCCGACGCCGGCAGGATGATGGGGATCGCGCGCCGCGCCGACGGGCCCGGCTACGACTCGCTCTGGGTGGCCGACCACCTGATGCCGGGCGGGGACGAGGCGATCTTCGAGGGCCGGACCGTCCTCTCCGCGCCGGCCGGCGCGACCGGCCGCGCCAAGCTCGGGATGATCCACCAGGCGCCCCTCTTCCGGAACCCCGTGCTGGCGGCGAAGATGTCGGCGACGCTCGACCACCTCTCGGGCGGTCGGCTGATCCACTTCCCCGACTGCGGATTCACGCCGCGGGAGTTCGTCGGCTACGGTCTGCCCCGGGACGGCGACGTCGAGACCCGCGTCGCGCGGCTGGCCGAGGCGACGGAGCTGACGCTCGGACTCTGGACGGCGACGGGGCCGGTCACCCGCGACGGCCGGTTCCACCGCGTGGAGGACGCCGTCCGCGCGCCCCGTCCGGTCCGGCGGCCGTCCCCGCCCCTGTGGTTCGGCGAGGTCCGGCCTGGCGTCTTCGACCTCTGCGCCAAGCACGGGCACGGATGGAACACGACCCCGGTCTCGATCCCGGGGCTGAGGAGCCGGCTCGCCTTGGTCCACCACCGGGCGGGGCGGCCCCTCGGCGACCTCGAATTGAGTCCGGAGACGCAGATCCTGATCGCCCCGGACACCGCCGCGTTGCGGTCGAAGCTGTCGGAGTTCCTCGACCCCGCCAGATCGGAGGGCCCGGCCGGTCCGCCGCCCGGCGCGGCCGCCGCGGCCGCCGACTTCACGGCGTTCATGGACGGCGCGACCGACGCCGTCCCGCGGCGCCCCGGATCAGGTCGAAAGACGGCTCCGCGACTGCGCGGCCGAAGGCATCGGCCGCTTCCCGCTCCGGTTCATGGACGCGCCCGACCCGGCGGGCCTCGAACGCTTCGCGCGCGGCGTCATCCCACGCTTCCGCTGACATGGGCGCCGAGCGCCGGGCGGGGGGGGGGGGACCTGAAACCCACACCGCCCCCCCACTTCTCCGCGGCAAGACAACCAATCGCAGCCGTGCCGGAAGAAAAAA
>JBPCRG010000608.1:0-3962 GCA_050997095.1 Thermomicrobiales bacterium
TGTCGGGTCGTCCACGATCCTGGCTCTTCGTTCGACGAGAGTCTCGCTCCGCTCGAAGAGATTCCTCGACTCCGCCTGCGGGCTTCGCTCGGAATGGCGATCTTCGGGCTCCCCCGGCGGGGTCGGCGACAATGTCAATGAATGATGCACAGTGCATCGAGCATGTCTCCGACTGCAATTCCGACCTACCAAACGTCGTGATGCGGCCGCCTTGGACTGCTGACCGTGGCTTTTTGACGCTTGCGCAAGTGGCGTGGTAGTCTCCCAAATTGGAATATGTTATCGCGTTGACGGAAACCGCGCCGGATCGACGAGCGCATCAGCGAGCCTGAGTTTGGTGAGAGTCAGGCGGCGAGCGGTCGATTCGGACATCGTTCCCGAGCTGTCACCCGAACGGCGAGTCATCGCCCAGTAGGCGCGACCGGTTTGATCGGCCGTTGTCCGCGATCACGCGAGCTTGGCGGCGACCGTCGCCGGATCTCGCGGCACGAGTGGGTTTCGCGTGAAGCGGGGCCAACTGAGGTGGCATCGCGGGTTCGCCCGTCCTCTGCGGAGGGCGGGCTTTTTTCATTGTCTCACCCTCGAATGGATTGCGGATCGGAGAACAGGGCATGGGCGCGTTTCAGGAAGTGGCGACGAAGGTGGATTTTCCCGCGCAGGAGCTCGCGCTGCTCGATTGGTGGGAGCGCGAAGGCATCATGGAGAAGTATCTCCACCGCAACGACCAGTCGGAGCGGACTTTCTCGTTCCTCGACGGCCCGATCACCGCGAACAATCCGATGGGCGTCCACCACGCCTGGGGCCGGACCTACAAGGACCTCTTCCAGCGCTACCACGCGATGCTCGGCGAGCGCCAGCGTTTCCAGAACGGTTTCGACTGCCAAGGCCTCTGGGTCGAGGTGGAGGTCGAGAAGGAACTCGGCCTGAAGAGCAAGCGCGACATCGAGACCTTCGGCATCGCCGAGTTCGTCGAGCGATGCAAAGAGCGGGTCCTCCGCTTCTCCAAGCGTCAGACGGACCAGTCGATCCGGCTCGGCTACTGGATGGACTGGGACAACTCGTACTTCACCTATTCAGACGAGGACAACTACACGATCTGGCATCTCCTCAAAACCTGCCACGAGAAGGGCTGGATCTACAAAGGCCATGATGTGATGCCATGGTGCCCGCGCTGCGGCACCGGGATCTCCGAGCACGAGATCGTGACCGAGGGGTACCAGGAACGCACCCATCTCTCCGTCTTCGTCGCGTTCCCGCTCGTCGACGAGCCGGGCGCGTCGCTCCTCGCCTGGACCACGACCCCATGGACCCTCGCCGCGAACGTCGCCGCCGCCGTCCACCCGGAACTCGACTACCAGCGCGTCGAGCAGAACGGCCACGCCTACTACGTCGCGAAAGAGGCGGCGAAGAGCGCGATCCGCGGCGAGCACGCCGTCACCCGCGAACTCACGGGGGCCGACCTCGTCGGCCGCGTCTACACCGGCCCGTTCGACGAACTTCCCGCCGCGGAGGGCGTCGCCCACCGCGTGATCGCCTGGACCGACGTCAGCGCGACCGAGGGCACCGGCATCGTCCACATCGCGCCCGGCTGCGGCAAAGAGGACTTCGCACTCTCGAAAGTCAACTACCTAAAGGTCATCGCCCCGATCAACGAGTTCGGGGTCTACGTCGACGGCTTCGACTGGCTGACAGGCCAGTACGTGCACGAAGTCGCGACCCCGATCATGAAGAACCTACAAGAGAAGGGCCTTCTTTACCGCGGCGAGCAGTACAAGCACCGCTATCCCGTCTGCTGGCGATGCGCGACCGATCTCGTCTTCCGCCTCGTCGACGAGTGGTTCATCGCGATGGACGACCTGCGCCAGCCGATGATGGACGTGACACGTCAGGTCAATTGGGTCCCCGCGTTCGGCATGGACCGCGAGCTCGACTGGCTCGGCCACATGGACGACTGGATGATCTCGAAGAAGCGCTACTGGGGTCTGGCCCTGCCGATCTACGAGTGCCAGGCCTGCGGCGGCTTCGAGGTCATCGGCAGCGAGACCGAACTGCAGGCGCGAGCGATCGAGGGCTGGCCCGAATTCGAGGGCCACTCCCCGCATCGGCCATGGATCGACAAGGTGAAGATCGCCTGCGGATCGTGCGGCGAACCGGTGGGCCGGATCCCGGACGTCGGCAACCCCTGGCTCGACGCCGGCATCGTCGCCTTCTCGACCCTCAACTACCGCCACGACAAAAAGTATTGGGAGACGTGGTATCCGGCCGACCTGATCTCGGAAAGCTTCCCCGGCCAGTTCCGCAACTGGTTCTACGCCGTGATCGCCGAAAGCACCGCCCTCACCGGTAGACCCGCCTTCCGCAACGTCTTCTCGTACGCCCTGATGCGCGACGAGAAGGGCGAGGAGATGCATAAGAGCAAGGGCAACGCGATCTGGTTCGAGGACGCCGCGGACAGCATGGGCGTCGACACCATGCGCTGGCTCTTCTCGACCGTCAATCCCAGCCAGAACATGAACTTCGGCTTCTCCGTCGCCGACGAGGTGCGCCGCCGGTTCATCCTGCCGCTCTGGAACTCGTACGCGTTCTTCGCCACCTACGCGCGGCTCGACGGCTTCGACCCGATCGACCCCGCCAACCACGTCCCCGTCGCCGACCGCTCGCTGCTCGACCGCTGGATCATCTCCCGGCTGAACCAGGTGATCGCCCACGCTCGCACCCAACTCGACGCCTACCACCCCGACCCGGCGGCGCAGGAGATCGAGCGGTTCGTGGTCGAGGAGCTGTCGAATTGGTACATCCGCCGCAACCGCCGCCGGTTCTGGAAGAGCGAGAACGACGGCGACAAGACCGCCGCCTACAGCACGCTTCACGAATGCCTGGTCGCGGTCTCCCGCCTGATCGCGCCGTTCGTTCCCTTCATCGCCGAAACGATGCACCAGAATCTGGTCCACTCGGTCGACGCCGACGCTCCCGAATCGGTCCACCTCTGCGGATACCCCGAAGTCTCGCCGGATCTCATCGACGTGCAACTTTCGTCGGACATGGCCGCCGTGCTGGAGGTCGTCAAACTCGGACGCGCGGCTCGGAGCGAGGCGGCCGTGAAGGTCCGCCAGCCGCTTCCCGCCGTCCTCGTCTACTCCCGCGACCCCTCAGTGATGGAGGCGGTCGTCCGGCTCAGGGACCTCGTCCTCGACGAGTTGAACGTCAAGGACGTCGCTCCCCTTGTGGAACTGGGAGGCGTCGTCGCCTACGAGATCCGCCCCAAGTTGAGCCTGCTCGGCCCCAAGTACGGCAAGCGCCTCGGCGAGATCCGGCAGGCCCTCGCGGCCCTCGATCCGGTCGCGGTCGCGGAGCGGGTGAATGCGGGGAACGGGGTCGAGTTGGCGTTGGCCGACGGGTCATCGCTCACCTTGACGCCGGACGAGATCCTGGTCGACCTCACCAAACGCGCCGGGTACGCCGCCGCGCAGGGATCGCTGGCGACGTTCCTGCTCGACACCGCGCTCACGCCCGAGCTGATCGAGGACGGCGTCGCCCGCGACTTCGTCCGCGGCGTCCAGGACGCCCGCAAGAACGCGGG
This sequence comes from Thermomicrobiales bacterium, assembly GCA_050997095.1. Classification (GTDB taxonomy): domain Bacteria; phylum Chloroflexota; class Chloroflexia; order Thermomicrobiales; family UBA6265; genus JBPCRG01. The sequence goes on from JBPCRG010000608.1 coordinate 3,581, forward strand.
CTTCCGCGTCGAAGACCGGATCGCGATCGAGTTCGAGGCCGACCCGGAGGTCGTCTCGGCGATCGAGCGCTTCGCCGCCTACGTCGCCGCCGAAACGCTGGCGGAGACCGTCGAGGCGCGCGAGGTCGCCGGCGCGTCGGACCAGGTCGAACCCGAGCTGGTCGAGGGCCCCGGCGGGATCAGCGACGCAAACGGCCGCTTCCAGGACCAGATCGAAGCCGGCGGCCACCAAGTCCGGATCGCGCTGCGTAGGTCATGACTTTTGAGCGGACGGAACAGCGACCTGTTCCGTCCCGATCAGGCTCCCGGTCTGCACAAAGGCGAACGAACGGCGACGTGGCGTCGCCTAGCTATCCCTTGGCCGTCCGCCCTGCATGCGGCT
>JBPCRG010000033.1:0-7317 GCA_050997095.1 Thermomicrobiales bacterium
CCCCCATTCCGCGCACGCTGAACATGGTGCTGCACGGCGATCTCGACGTCTCCACCATCGACGAGATGCCGCCGGGCCGGATCCCGATCGAGACGACCCGCCACTTCGGCGACGAGCGGACGCGGGCCTACGATCTCGTGCGGGAGGAGGTCCGCGGCGGCCGTCAGGTCTTCGTGATCTGCCCCCTTGTCGAGGAATCGGAGACGAGCGACGCCAAGGCCGTGGTCGAGGAGGCGGAGCGGCTCCGGCGCGACGTCTTCCCGTCGCTCCGCGTCGCCACCCTCCACGGCCGGATGACCGCCCGCGAGAAGGACAGGATCATGACCGAGTTCCGGAACCGCGAAAGCGACATCCTCGTCTCGACCTCCGTGATCGAGGTCGGCATCGACATCCCCAACGCGACCGTGATGCTGATCGAGGGGGCGGACCGGTTCGGCCTCGCCCAGCTGCATCAGTTCCGGGGCCGCGTCGGCCGCGGCGGAAACCGCTCATACTGCCTGCTGCTCGCCGACGAGGTCTCCGCCGCTGGAGAGACGCGCCTGACCTTCATGGAGAACATCAACGACGGCTTTGTGCTCGCCGAGAAGGATTTGGAGCTGCGCGGACCCGGCGACTTCGTCGGCACCCGCCAGAGCGGCCTGCCGGAGATGAGCTGGCTCGACTCCGGGTTCGACACCCGCCTGCTCGAGCAGGCGCGCCACTTGGCCGAAACGCTGCTCGACCGGGATCCCGAGTTGGCGCTGCCCGAGCACGCCCCGCTCCGGGCGCGCCTCGCGCGATTCTGGGAAGCTGGAGCGTCCGCGCCTCCAGCCGGGTGATCCCCCGGTCCACGAAACGAAAGCAGGGAGAGACCCCATGCGCGTCATCGCCGGCGAGGCCAAGGGCCGCCGCCTCAAAGGTCCGCCAAGCATCGAGACCCGCCCGATGGCGGACAAGATCAAGGAGGCGCTCTTCTCCTCGCTCGGCTCGCTCGCGGACGAACCCGACACGGTGCTGGATCTCTACGCCGGGACGGGCGGCGTCGGCATCGAGGCGCTCTCGCGCAGCGCCACCTGGGCGGATTTCGTCGAACAGTCGCCCGCCGCCTGCGCCGTGATCCGCGCGAACCTCGACGCCACGAATTTCGCCAAGATCAGCCAGGTCCATCAGATCCCGGTTTCGGTCTTCTTGAAGCGCGCCCCTAGCGCCGGACGCGTCTACGATCTCGTCATCCTCGATCCGCCCTACGCCGACCCCGCCATCGTCGCGACGCTCGCGCGGGTCGCCTCGTCGCGGTTGGTACAATCGGGCTCGATCGTGGCGTTCGGCCATTGGCCGAAACTTGCGCTGCCCGAGCGCATCGGCCGCATGGTCCAGCTCCGCTCCCGCTGTCACGGCGACAGCTGCTTCTCGGTCTACGAAATCACCGACGAGCAACCGGCCGCCGAGACCGGCGACACCGAGACACCCGAGGGCCGAGCCGATGAAACGCGCGATCTATCCCGGTAGCTTCGATCCGATCACGCTGGGCCACGCCGACCTCGCCCGCCGCGCGGCCGGGCTCTTCGACCACGTCGTCGTCGCGGTCTACAGCCGGTCGGACAAGCCTGGCGCGCTCTTTTCGACCGACGAGCGCGTCGAGATGGCGTCGGCCGCGTTCGCCGACTGCCCGTCCATCTCGGTCGAGCGCTTCTCCGGTCTCGCCGTCGAATTCGCGCGGGAGCGGGGGGCGCGCACGATTGTCCGCGGTCTGCGCGCGGTCTCGGATTTCGAGTACGAGTTCAAGTTGGCGCACATGAACGCGCACCTCGCCCCCGACGTCGAGGTCGTCTGCCTGATGACGTCCTCCCGCCATTCATTCATCAGCTCAAGCCTGATCCGCGAGGTCGCCTCGCTCGGCGGCGATCTCCGCGGGCTTGTCCCCGACCACGTCCTCGCCGCGCTTCGCCTGAAATTCGCGGACCGGGCATGACCCCCGCACCGTCGGCCGGAATCTTGCGCGATTGACCGCAGCCGCCCGGGGCTGCGAGAATCCCCCGTCGGCGACCGCCTTGCTCGGCGTCCCGCAGGCGCCTCCATCCAGCCGGGCCGATCTCCACGTCTCATCCGAGGGTTTGCATCCATGTACGACGACGGGGATCCGACAGACGACGGCACGGTGGATATCCTCTACCTGGTGGATCGTCTCGAGGAACTTGTCGGCATCGGGAAGCGGGTGCCCTTCAGCGGTCGCGTGATGGTCGAGGAGGAGCAGTTTCTGGCGCTGATCGACCAACTCCGGATCGCCGTGCCCAACGAGATCAAACAGGCGCAGCGCGTGATCCGCGAACGCGAGCGGATCGTCGCCGAGGCGCAGGAGGCTGCCGCCCGCATCCTCGAAACCGCGAAGGAGCGCGCCCAGTACTTCGCCTCGCAGGAAGGCATCCTCAACGAGGCCCGGCAGCAGAGCGAGGAGATCCTGCGCAACGCCGACGAGCGCCACAAACGCGCCTTGGGCGAGATCGACGTCTACGCGATCGACCAGTTCAACCTGGTCGAGGACGCGCTCCGGCGCGGCATGTCGCTCATCGACGAGGCGGTCCGCGACACCGTGCAGGTCCTCAACCATGCCCGGGACGCCGTCGGCAAGTGACCGCCGCCCCGCACGGGGTTTGACGTCCCCGCCCGCCAACCCTATACTCGCGCCTGCTGCGGCGGATCTGGGTCCGCCGTTAAGCGTGTTGCGCCCCGTGCGGCAAGGTTGAATGAGATGGTTTCGGGACAATCGCATCGAGTCATGGAACTGAGGAACGAGACGGCGGTCAACGTCGCCACCCTGCTTCAGGACGAAATCGGTTCGCGTCGGACGTATGCGCTTCGGCTCGACTCCTTCGCGCTCGACCGCGACCTCTCCGCCGCCGACGTTTCGGGCACGTTCAAACTCGTCCGGCTCCGCGACGAGATTCTGGCTAAGGTCGATGTCGCCGGGACCGTCTCGCTGCAATGCCAGCGCTGCCTCGGCGAGTATCGCCAACCGGTGGCGACGTCGTTCGACGAGGAGTTCCGGCAGAGCGTCGACGTGAAGAACGGCGCCGGGCTGCCCGAGGACGTCGAGGATGAGCGGTTCACGATCGACGAGAACCATGAGCTGGACATCGCGGAGCCGCTAAGGCAGGAAATCTTGGTCGCGCTGCCGATGCGGCCGACATGCGGCCCCGATTGTCCGGGTCCGGAGAAGCTCGAATTCGGGAACGAGGACGATCACGACGACCGTTTCGCCGAGCTCGCGAAACTGCTTGAACGAGAGCGTGGCTAGCACGCGGAAGAGGGGCCGATTCCATGGGAGCGCTTCCTAAACAACGCATCAGCCGGCACCGTCAAGGCAATCGCCGCCGGCACATCTTCATCGCCCCGGTGCACCTGGTCGCGTGCCGGAACTGCCAGGAGCTCAAGATCCCCCACCACGTCTGCCCCAGCTGCGGGTGGTACAACGGACGCCAGGTGATCGTGATCGAGGAGCGCAAGCGCCGCGAGGAGTAGGACGGCCCCGCCGACGGCCACGCGCCCCATGCGGAAGCGCTGGTGCGTGGCCGCCCCGATCTCGCCGCGCTTGCGGCGCGGCACCCTTCGTCCGATCGGCGTCGCGCCGCCTGACGGGGGATGGCCACGCCGGTTCGGAGTCTCCGTCCCGCCCGGCGATTGAGAGGATGCACGATGCCATATGCGGCGATCATCGGTTGGGGCATGGCGGTTCCGGACCGGGTGATGACCAACGCCGATCTGGCGCGGATGGTGGAGACCTCCGACGAGTGGATCGTGAGCCGGACCGGGATCAAGGAACGCCGCGTCGTCGGGCCGGGAGACAACACGACCTCGCTGGCGACGGCTGCGGCAAAGCAGGCTCTCGAGCGCGCCAATCTCGCGGCGACCGACATCGACCTGATCGTCGTCGGCACCTGCACCCCCGATCAGTTTCTCGTCTCCCAGGCGTGCCTGGTCCAGGCCGAGCTCGGCGGCAACGCCGGCGCCTTCGACCTTGGGGCGGCATGCTCGGGCTTCGTCTACGCGCTGGCCACGGGCAGCCAGTTCATCCAATCCGGCACGTTCCGCCGCGTGCTCGTCATCGGCGTCGACACCCTGACCCGCTTCGTCGACTACACCGACCGGACCACCTGCATCCTCTTCGGCGACGGTGCCGGGGCGGTCGTCCTGGAGCGGACCGATGAGCCGCGGGGCCTGCTCTCGACCGTGCTCGGGGCCGACGGCGCCGGCCACAAACATCTCTACATCCCCGGCTGGGGGGCGTTCGTGCCCGAATCGGCGTCGATCTTTCCCGAGTACCAGCCCTATCTCCAGATGAACGGCAACGAGGTCTTACGATTCGTGGTCCGGGTGATGGGCGACGCCGCCACCGAGGCGGTCGCCAAGGCCGGGCTGACCTTTGACGACATCAGCATGCTGATCCCGCATCAGGCGAACGAGCGGATCATCGACGCCGCCGCCCGCCGTCTCCATCTGCCGAAGGAGCGGGTCTGGCGGAACCTGGACCGCTACGGCAACACGTCGGCCGCGTCCATCCCCATCGCCCTCTGCGAGGCCGAAGCCGCCGGTCAATTCTCGGAGGGCGACAATCTGGTTTTCGTCGCGTTCGGGGGCGGTCTGGCCTGGGCGGCCGGGGTCGTCCGCTGGGGCGTCGCGGGCGTGCAGCCCAGACCGGAACGCGCCCATGAATTGAATGGCGTGCACAGTCCCGAGATACTCGCGGTTCCCGTCCCGGCCTGACCGACGCGATTGAGGAGGCGAACGATGGCCGAAGCCGTCAAGACCGCGGTCATCACCGGCGGCACCCGCGGCATCGGGCTGGCGGTCGCGCGTCGGCTGGCCGCCGACGGTTTCGACCTGCTGATCAGCTACCGCGCCGACGCCGAGGCCGCGGGAAAGGCGGTCGCGGACCTTGGCGCGGAGGGTCGGCGGATCGAGGTCCTGGCCACGGACATCTCGACCGCGGAAGGTGCTGCCGCCCTGGTCGAGACCGCGATCGAGAAGCTGGGCAGGATCGACGTGCTCGTGAACAACGCCGGGATCACCCGCGACACGCTGATGATGCGGATGAGCGAGGACGACTGGGACGCGGTGATTTCGACGAATCTGAAGGGCGCGTTCCTCTGCTCGAAAGCCGCCATCCGCCCGATGCTCCGCCAACGCTCCGGGCGCATCGTCAACATGACCTCCGTCGTCGGGCTGGTCGGCAATGCCGGTCAGGCCAACTACGCGGCGGCCAAGGCGGGTCTCGTCGGGCTCACGAAATCGCTGGCCAAGGAGGTCGGGTCGCGCGGCATCACCGTCAACGCGGTCGCGCCCGGATTCATCGAGACGCGGCTGACCGACGGGCTGCCGCAGGAGCTGAAGGATCAGCTGCTGAAGAGCACGCCGCTCGGCCGCCTCGGCACGCCGGACGACGTGGCCGGCGCCGTCGCCTTCCTCGTCTCCCCCGACGCCGCATTCGTCACCGGCCACGTCCTCAGCGTCGACGGCGGCCTCTTCATGGCCTGACACCCCTTGGCATGGAATGCTCCCACTTCCTCCCGACGTTCGGGGGAAAGGGGGCTGGGGGGTCAGGGGGCCCCGACAGCGCGAACAACGGAAGTGCAGGCTGAATGGCGACGTTTCGGAAGATCCTGATCGCGAACCGGGGCGAGATCGCGGTGCGCATCCTCAGAGCATGCCGGGATCTCTCGATCCCCGCGGTCGTGGCGTACAGCGAAGCCGATCGGGACTCGCTCGCCGTCCGGCTCGCCAGCGAGGCCGTCTGCATCGGCCCCCCCCAGACCTCCAAGTCCTACACCAACATTCCCGCGATCATCAGCGCCGCGCTGGTGACCGGGTGCGACGCGCTGCATCCCGGCTACGGCTTCCTCGCCGAGAATGCCTACCTCGCCGACATCTGCCAGCAGGTCGGGATCACCTTCATCGGCCCCCCCGCCGACGTAATCACCAGGATGGGCGACAAGGCGGAGGCGAGGCGCGCGATGCGCGACGCCGGCGTGCCGCTGCTGCCCGGAAGCGACGGCATCGTCCAAAACCTGGGCGACGCCCGTCAGGCCGCCCGCCGCGTCGGCTTTCCCGTGTTGATCAAGGCGGTGGCCGGCGGCGGCGGACGGGGCATGCGCGTCGCCCGCAACGACGCCGAGCTGACAAGGCTGCTGCCGCTGGCGCAATCGGAGGCCGAGGCCGCCTTCGCCAACTGCGATGTCTACCTGGAGCGCTATCTCGACCGGCCGCGCCACGTCGAGGTCCAAGTGCTCGCCGACAACTTCGGCCACTGCCACGCGATCGGCGAGCGCGACTGCTCGCTCCAGCGCCGCCACCAGAAGGTGCTGGAGGAGGCCCCCGCCCCCAACCTCAACCGGCGGGTGCGCGAGGCGCTGCTCAAGGCGGCCGTCAAAGGCGCCAAAGCCGCCGGCTACCGCAGCGCAGGCACGCTCGAGTTCCTCGTCGACCGCGACGGCCACTTCTTCTTCATGGAGATGAACACCCGGATCCAGGTCGAGCACCCCGTGACCGAAGCCGTGACCGGACTGGATCTCGTCACCTGGCAGATCCGGATCGCCGCCGGCGAGACGCTCAACCTGGAGCAGCGCGATCTCGAACCCTTCGGCCACGCGATCGAATGCCGGATCGTCGCCGAGGACGCCGCGCGCGACTTTGCCCCCAGCATCGGCACGGTCAGCACCTACATCGCGCCGGGGGGACCGGGAATCAGGGTCGACTCGCACCTCTACAGCGGATACACCGTGCCCTCGCACTATGATTCACTGCTCGGCAAGATCATCGCCTGGGGTCGGACCCGCGACGAGGCGATCGCCCGGATGGATCGGGCGCTCACGGAGACCGTGATCTCCGGGGTCGTCCAGACCGCGCCGTTCCACCGGCTGATCCTCGCCGAGGAGTCGTTCCGGCGCGGTGAGGTCCACACCGGATTCATCGCGGAACTCCTCGACCGGCGGGCGGCGGAGTTGCGGTCGGATCACGGCGGGGTCGCGGGGGCCAAGGCATGAGCGCAGACGACGGCGAGTCGGGACGCTCGGCCTCCGGCCCCGCGACCGGGGACGCGGCTGGAGTCTCGACCGACCTCCAGGCACGGGGGGGTGTGGTGTGGGGGGGGGGGGGTGGGGAGTCGGGAGGGCGTGAGAGGACCGCACCAAGAATTGCCGCGGACGCGACCGCGGCGGCCGCTGCGAGCGACAGGAACCGTACTGGCGCCCGGGTCAGTTGGAGCTCAGTCCGGTTGTTCCCTCCGTACTTCCATTCATACCATCCGTAGAGGGAGAGTATCAAATAGACGACCTGCAGCCCCAT
>JBPCRG010000061.1:0-3714 GCA_050997095.1 Thermomicrobiales bacterium
CATCCGGGCGAATGATGGGCAGGTCGCCCCGCATCACCTCGCCGACGGCCGACTGCGGCCGGTCGTGCAACCCGTGCACGAGCTCCGCGATCGAGAGCATCCCCACCACCAGGCCCCGGCCGTCGACCACCGGGAAATCGGACTGCGACGTGCTGAGCGTGAGCTCCACGGCCCGGCGCAGCGGGTCGAAGGGGGTGAGCGTCTGCGGCGCCCTGCTCATCACGTCCCCGACGACGACTCCCGCCAGCGCATCCTGGACGACGACCGCCTGCCCCTCCTGGCCCGCGCCCATCCAGCCGAAGACGGCGATCACGACCAGGAAGAAGTTCCCCGACGTGAATCCGTAGAGCCCGAAGAGCAGGGCCATGCCCTGGCCGATCGCCATCGCGATCGTCGTCGCGCGCACGCGGCCCATCCGCATCGCCAGCACGGCGCGCAGGATCCGGCCGCCGTCCATCGGGAATGCGGGGAGCAGATTGAAGAGCGCGAGCCAGATGTTCGCGACGGTGACGTACGGCAGCAGGCCCTGCCAGGTCGCGCCGCGCATCGAGTCCGAGAGATTGCCCGGCGAGAGCACCGACGTCCGGCCGAGGACGGCGGCGACCGCGATCAAGGCGGCCGCGATCGCGAGATTGACCGCGGGCCCGGCGATCGCGATCCGGAACTCCTTCTTGGGATCGTCCGGGATCCCCTCGATCCGCGCGACGCCGCCGATCGGGTAGAGCGTCACGTCCTTGACGGGGATGCCGAACGCCATCGCCTGGAAGCTGTGCCCAAGCTCGTGCAGCGTCACGCAGGCGAAGAGGATCAGCGTCGCGACGATGCCGAAGACCGCGCCCCGGAGCCGATCGTCGGCGCCGTTGCCCCAGAAATAGGCTGCCCAGATCAGGATCAGGGCGAACGTCGCGTGCACGCGGATCTGGATGCCGCGCACGCGGAAAAGGTTGAACGACCAGCTCATGGGGACCTCCGCTCGATCGACGCGGAACGGGGCGCCGATGGCGGAATGGTAGGGGGGATCGGGCGCATGCGGCGAGTGGCGGCGACAGGCGTCGCGGCGGAAAAACGCCGGACGCGTCGACGCCCGGCTGGATGGGCCGGGCGTCTCGCTTACCACTCGAGGGAAGGGGATGACTGTGACGTGGCTGGCATCGCAGTCGGAATGGCTTGTTTTCAGAATAGAGCGCGGCTGGGCCGGGGACAGGGTCCGAATGGATACAATTCCCGGCACGTTGGATTGCCAATCTGGCACGTCGGCCGACCGTCCCGCGGGCATGCGACAATCCCGGCCCGACGGGCTCCCCGGCGGCGCGGACGAACCTCCCGTCGCGTCCCCGTCGCCGTCCGATCCCCGATCGTCGCCAAGGAGAAGCAACCCGTGATCGAACGCATCGGAGAGGCCTTCGAGCTGGAGGATCGGCTGACGGTCGTCGGCGGCCGGTTGCGCCCCGGAGACCCTGCTCCGGCCTTCACCCTCGACCACTTCGACCCGGAGACGCAGGCGATCGGGCCGGTCGCGCTGGCCGACACCGCGGGCCGGGTCCGCCTCCTGCACGTGGTCAATTCGCTCGACACCCCCGTCTGCCACATCGGCGCCCACCGCTGGGAGGGGCTGCGGGCCGACCTCCCCGAGGATGTCGTCGTCTACACGGTCAGCATGGATCTGCCCTTCGCGCCGGGCCGCTGGCAGGCGGCGGAGCACGTCGCCCACCGCTCCCTCTCCGCGCACAAAGACGAGGCGTTCGGTCGCGACTACGGCGTGCTGGTCAAGGAATGGCGCCTGCTTCAGCGCGCCGTCTTCGTCATCGGCCGCGACGACCGCATCGCCCACGCCGAATACGTGGCCGACCAGATGCGCGAGCCCGACTACGCCGCCGCGCTCGCCGCCGCCAAACGCGCCGCGGAGTGACCGGGTAGGCGGCCCCGATCACGGGTGAGGCCACGATCGGGCGGCGTCGTGAGGAAGTCGTCTGACCTGTTGTTTCGCTTCAGGGAACGACGACGAGATTCCTCCTTCGTCAGAATGACATGCGGAGCGGACCTCCTCCACTGTCGTCCTGATTCGTCTGAGCACGATCGATCCGCATCGTCGCCGAGGGTGCCGCCGTGCCCCCACCCGTCATTCAGAGCGGGGCCCGCAGGCGGAGTCGAGGAGTCTCGTCGACCGGAGAAAGAATCGTCGTCTGTCCAATCGACGACACATGACGATGGAAAAACTACTCAGCTATGAAGGATCTCGTCGCACCCGAGCGAGCAGCTTCTGGACGCTTGCCGCGTCCATCCTTTCGCGCGATTGACAATATCCCGGCCGGTTGCTAGCATCCCCGTGCTTCGGTTCCACGAAATGATCGGGTGCGGTTCGCGCACGGCCCGCACGCAATGCGAAGAGGCGCGAGGGCGACCGGCCCCGCGGCCATGTCTTTGATGGAACCTGCGAAGCGGGAGGCTCCAATGGACGGGACTCGTGGTCGCTCCTTCAACCGCAGAGACGTGCTCAAGTTCTCGGTCGCCGGCGGCGGCGCCTTCGCGGTCACCGCGGCGGGCGGCGGCAGATTCCTGATCGACCGCGCCGCGGCGCAGGAGGCCACCCCGACCGCCTTCGACGCCGCCGCCTGCTATCAGCAGTTCCCCAACGCCAAGATGGTCAAATACGACGCCAAAACCGGCCCCTTCAACCTGGCGCTCTCCAACTCCTACATCGGCAACGTCTGGCGCACCCAGATGATTAACATGGCCAACATCTTCGTCGAGCGGCCCGACATCAAGCCGATGATCAAGAACTGGCAGGTCGCGTCGTCCGGCGAGGACGTCTCCGCCCAGATCGCCCAGATGGAGAACATGATCTCCTCCGGCGCCCAGGCGATCATCATCAACGCGATCTCCCCGACCGCGCTCAGCCCGACCGTGCAGCGCGCCCGCCAAGAGGGCGTGATCGTCGTCGCCTTCGACAACATCGTCGAGGCGGACGACATCGTCTTCGTCAACGAAGACCAGGTCGCGATGGGCAGGCACTGGGCCGAGTGGCTCGGCGGCAAGATGGGCGAGACGGGCAAGGTGCTGATGGTCAACGGCGTGGCCGGCACCAGCGTCGACGCGGACCGCCAGAAGGGCGCGATGGACGTCTTCGCCAAGTACCCCGGCATCAAGACGATCGCCGTCGTCGGCAAGTGGGATCCGGGCACCGCGCAGACCGTGACCGCGAACCAGCTCGCCTCGGACAAGGACATCGCCGGCGTCTGGTGCCAAGGCGGCACCGACGGCGTCGTCCGCGCCTTCGAGGCCGCCGGGCTGAAGGTTCCGCCGGTCGCCGGCGAGGGCGAGAACGGCTTCCGCAAGCAGATGCTGAAAGGCGTCACGGGGATCTCGCTCGCGCAGTCGCCGGCGCTCGTCGCCGTCTCGATCCGGGTCGCGCTTGACCTCCTTCAGGGCAAGGAAGTGCCCTCGGCGATCGCCGTGCCCATCCCCTCGGCCGAGAACGCCGATCTCAAACCGGGCGTCAATGTCTTCCCGGACGGCCCGGACAACTTCTTCACCGCCGTCAGCATTGACGCCTGCGGCGCCTCGTTCACCTACGACGAGGTCAAACCGGCAAGCTAACCGTCGAGGTTCGGGGGAGGGATGACCACCTCTCCCCCCGACCGTCCCACCCGTCGTCGTCGTCATTTGCGGCACCGGCGGCGGTCGCGTTGTCGTCGTAGGGGAGGGTCCCGTGCC
>JBPCRG010000083.1:0-8842 GCA_050997095.1 Thermomicrobiales bacterium
ACGGCGCGTGGGGCCTGACGGCGACCGCCGTCTGCGCCGAGCGGGGCTGCCGGTGATCGCGGCGCGGATCGAGGTCGTCTTCGACCGCACGCCCGGCGCGTCGGCGCGGGTGCGGGCGGGAGCGCGCGACGTCGACCGCAAGGCGGCGATGCAGGTCTACGACTACTCCCAACCGATGACCCCGGTCGACACCGGGGCGCTCAAAAGCAACGTCACGGTCGGCCCCGACTTCGTGCATTGGCACCAGGAATATGCTTTGTTTCAGGAACTAGGCACAATTCGCGGGGTCACGCCCAAGCTGTTCGCCACCACCGCGGTCAACCGGGTCCGGCCCGAATGGATCGCGGACCATCGGCGCAACGCGGAGGGGATCTAGCCGATGTTCGGATCGGAGATGGTCGCGCAGTACGTCAACGGCGTCCTCGCGGGGCTGGCCCCGGTCACGGCGGCCGTCGGCGGCTCGATCGCCAACCTGATGGTCGTGCCGGAGGGGATGGCGCTGCCCGCGGCCATCCACTACGCGGAGACGGGCGACTACACCGGACCCGTCCACGGCGACATCGACGCGGAGCGGATCCGCTACCTCGTGCGGTTCATCTGCCAGGGCCAGAGCAGCGACCCGATCCGGGCCGCGGCGCTGGCGATGGTCCGGGCGCTCAACGACACGCAGGCGTCCGGATCCGTGACCGACACGGACGGGCGCTCCTGGTTCGTCTCGCTCACCGCGGTCGGCGAATGGCCGATCACGACGTCCGTCGAGGGCGGCGTCTTCTACCGGCAACTCGGCTGTTATTTCCAGGTCGACGTGACCTAGACGGGACATCGCGATGCCAGCGCGCTCGGTCAAAAACCAGGTCAACTACATCCAGAAGGAGACCACCCCCGGCACGCCGGCCGTCTCCGCCATGAAGAAGCTCACGGCGATGCGCTTCAGCCCCGGCTGGGCCGGGGCGTCCACGCCGTACATGGGCGGAAGTTCGAAAGTGGCGACGTCGCTTCTCTCGGTCGACGAGCATGGCGAATGGGACGTCACCGGGGTCCAGGACTTCAACAACATCGGCTTCCCCGCCCAGAGCCGGATCGCGGCGCCGGTGATCACCACGCCGGCCACCGGCGTGAACGCCCGCCAGTCCGTGTTCTCGCTCAACCCCGACGCGGTGGACACGTTCGCGTCCTACACGCTGCAGTACGGCGACGCCACCCAGGCCCTCCAGTCCGCGTATGCCGTCTTCAACTCGCTCGGGATCAAGATCCAGCGCGGCGCGCTGGACATGAGCACGTCGATCGTGAGCAAGTCGCCGACGACCGGGGCCACCCTGGCGTCGGCGGGATTGACCACCGTGCCCAGCGTGACGATCCCGCCGCGGGGGTACGACATCTTCGCCGACGACACCTGGGCCGCGCTCGGCACCACGAAGCTGCTGGCGGCCTACGACCTCAACCTCGACATGACCCCCAAGTTCGACATGGACGCGCCGATCAACAGCTCGATCACGTCGTTCGAGTCGATGGTGGAGAAGGACGACCAGGCGGTCAACTTCGACCTGACCGTCGGGCTGGACTCGGCGGCGCTGGGGCTGATGTCCACCTTCGCGGCGGGGTCGCTCAAGTTCTTCCGGATCCTGGTCACGGGACCGATCATCGAGACGACCATCGCCTACAAGTTCCAGCTCGACTTCGCCGCGTTCATCCTCAGCCGGGGCAAGGTCGCGGCGGCGAGCAACAGCCCCGCGATCAGCGTCCCGCTCTCCTGCACGCTGGCGAAAGACCCGACGACCAGCAATGCGCTGGTGATGACACTCGTCAATACCATGTTGTCCTACTGAAACCATTTTGAAAGGGGAGTCCATGGGCTCGTACTCGAAGCGCAAGGACGCGACCGTCGCGCTGGCCGTCGACCTCAACGACGGGGTGAAGGGCGCGGATCCGGATTTGCTCAACGTCACCTACCGCCCGCACTTCGCCGACGCGGAGTGGGAGGACGGGCTCAACGCCCTGAACCGGGAGGTCAAGGACAGCGACGAGCCCTTCCAGGCGCACGCGGTCACGCGCCGGACCTTCCTGGCGCTGGTGGCGAAGTGGGACCTGAAGATGGACGAGGACGACGACGCGCCGATCCCGCTGACCGACGAGGGGCTGCGGCCGATCGCCAAGGACGACCTCGACAAGGTGATGGAGCTGATCCAGGCCGACCGCGGCCCAAAAGCGGGGAAGACGAAGACGGGGAGGAATTAGGCGACTACGACCTGATCCTCGCGGCCCTGCACGATCCGCTCGGGATCTACGAGGGGGCACTGGAGGCGGGCGAGGTCGACCCGCCGCCCCCATGGGTCCGGTTTTTAAGGCTCGCGGAATTGTGGGGGACGCCGCCGTGGACGATCGTCACGGGCACGCCGGGGGACCGGAGATGGAGCAAGGCGGCGTGGATCGCGGCCCAGGGCATCCTCGGCGCGGCGGACGCGGAGGCCGCCCGGCTGCGGCACGCGGAGTCCGCGGATCGGTGAGCGGTGAAAGGTAGTTTGTCATAGCCACAATCGCCGATCTCCGTGTAAATTTATCAAGCAACACGAAGGACGCGGAGGCGGGGATCGACCGCGTCCACGGCAAGATCGCCGGGCTGGGCAAGGGGGTGCAGGGCATCCTCGGCACGGCGGCGGGCGTGGCGCTGGGCGGGATCGGGCTGAAGCTGGCCGGGGTCTTCGCCGGCGCGGCCGGCGGGGCGATCGACTTCGGCAAGCAGATGGCGAACGTCAACTCCATCGCACAATTAGGCACCGCAGATTTCAACAAACTTTCCGACGCCGTGCTCAAGGTCGTCAGCGATCCCCGGATCACGGCCGGCGCGGCGGAGATCGCGTCCGGTCTCTACGACGTCTATTCGTCCGGATTCAAGGGCGCGGACGCGATCAACATCGTCACCACGTCCGCGATCGCCGCAGGGGCCGGACTGACCGACACGTCGACCGCCGTCCGTGCGATCGACGCCGCGCTCAACGCCTACGGACTCGGCGCGGACGACGCGGCGAAGATCTCGGACATCCTCTTTCAGACCGTCAATGACGGCGTGCTCACGTTCCCCCAGCTCGCGAACAACATGGGATCGGTGTTGCCGATCGCCGCGGCGCTGGGCATCGGCATGGAACAGCTCGGGGCCGCCTATGCGGTGACGACGCTGAAGGGCATCGACGCGAGCCAAGCCGAGACGGGCATCGCCGCGATCCTCAACTCCGCGCTGAATCCGACCACGGCGCTGACGGACGCGGTGCTGGCGCACGGCGACGCGAGCGCGGCGGACATCCTGAAAACGAAGGGCCTTACCGGATATCTGAAGTTCCTGTACGACGCCACCGGCGGCAACGCGGACCAGATGCTCAAGCTGACCGGGAACGTCGAGGCGAATAAGGTCGCAATGGCCCTGCTCACCAACCAGGGCGCGGACTACACGGCCGAAGTCGAAAAGATGAACCACGCCCAGGACGGCGCCGGCGCGACCGCGAAGGCGCAAGCCAAGCAGATGGAAAGCGCGTCCTACCAGTTCGGGCAGGTGCAGAAAGAAGTGGGGCTGCTCGTCACCACCTTCGTCCGGGGGCTCGACCCGGCGATGGCGGGGATCGGCAAAGGCGTCGCGGGGCTGATCGGCGGGCAACTCGTGCCGCTGGCCTCGACGCTCTCCGGCAAGGTCTCCGGCGAGGTTTCGCGGGTCTCCAAACTCTTCGGCTACTTCCACGACGAGCGGGTGACCCCGCTTGGGAAGGCGCTGGAGGTGTTCGGGACCACGGCCGAGAAGACCGGCGGCAGGTTCGGGGCGCTCGGCGCGGCGACGATGGCCGTCGGCAAGGTCTTCCAGGACCTGACCGGGATCGACCTCTCGGGATCGTTCAGGCAGATCGCGGTCGGGCTGGACCAGATCGCGGGCGGCGACATCTTCGCCGGGATCAAGTCCATCGCGGCGGGCGGGCTCGACCTCGGCGAGATCGCGGTCCGGGGCACGGTCTCGTGGGCGGGCGACAAGATAGGCGATCTGAAGGCGTGGCTCGGCGAGAAGGTCGGCCTCGGCGGCGACCCCGCGATCCCGAAGGGGCATGGCTGGGGGTCGCTCGAAGGCGAGCCCTTCAGCGTCGGCGACATCGCCGTCGCCGGGGCGCTGATCGCGGCAGGCGACATCGCCACGTGGGCGGGGAACCTGTGGGGATGGATCGAGGGCAAGCTCGGGGTCGGGGCGAACGTCGGCGACGGGACCGGCGGACCGGAGAGTGGGCAGCCAATCCCGCTCGGCGACGTGGCCGTGAATGCCGCGCTCGTCGCGGCGGGCGACATCGCCGCATGGGCGGGGAACGTGTGGGGGTGGGTCCAGGATCAGCTCGGGATGGGCGGCGGCACGGGCGGCGGCGGACCCCACGACCCGCACGGCGGAGCCGAGCCGTTCACCGTCCCCGACATTGCCGTCGCGGCCACATTGGTCGCGGCCGGCGACATCGCCTCATGGGCGGGGGATCTGTTGGGGTGGGTCCAGGATCAACTCGGGATAGGCGGCACGGGCGGGCCGAACGGCAACGGCGACCTGAACCCGGGCGGCGGCATTCCGCTCGGCGACGTGGCGGTCAACATCGCCGGATGGGTCGTCGCGGAAGCGACCGGCGGAACGCTCGTCTCGGACACGAAGACCTACGTCGAGGGGCTGCTGAAGACGGTCAGCGCCGTGATGGATGGCTGGAAGATCGACGTCAAGACGCCAAGTGGCGACAGCATCACGATCGACGTGCCCGCGATCCTTTCGGCGATCTGGGGCCTGCTGACCGCGCCGCTCACCGTGACCCCCGAACAGGACGCCAAGATATCGGCGTTCGGGCAGAGCATCGGCAAGAGCTTCGGCGACCTGGTCGTCGCGGGCGTGTCGTCGTTCTTCTCGTCCGGCGAAGACGGCAAGGATTCGGGGAAGGTCGACATCTCCGTGGCCTTCAACGATTTCGTCTCGGCGGCCTTCGGCGGGGTCTGGGAAGCCGTCGGCCCCGCGCTCTCCGCCGAGCTCGACAAGGCGAAGGGCAACATCGACCTCGCCTTCATCAACTTCAAGGCCGGCATCGGCGAGAAGATCGCCACCATCTTCAGCGGCGACCTCTCGGCGGTGGGCGGGACCGGATCGTTCCAGCGCACCGGCGGGCTGTTCGACGGGATCGTGAGCTTCTTCACGGGATTGCCAGGGCAGATCGCGTCGGCGGTCGGCAGCTTGTCCATCGACATCCCAATGCCCACGCTGCCGGGCTGGATCACGAACCCGCTCGGTTTCCTGAACGGCGGCGGGGGCACCGGCGGACCGAACGGCAACGGCGACCTCAACCCGGGCGGCGGCGGCGGCGTGGCGTCGATGATCGGCGACTTCTTCACCAAGATTCCGGGCGAGGTCAAGACTGCGGTCGGCGGCCTGCTCAAAATCGATATCGACGCGCCGTCCCTGCCGGGCTGGATGACGGACGGCTGGGCGGATTTCGCCAAGGCCACGGGCGCCGTCGTGGACGCGATCAACACGGCCGCGGCCGGGATGCAGACGGCGGTCGCCGGGTACAACACGGCGAAGGCCGCATTGGACGCCATCAAGAATTCCATAAGCGGATCGGGCGGGACGCTGCCGCCGGTGACGAGTGACCCCAACCCTGGGCAGAACGACGTCAACACCGGCAGGACCGGACGCGAGGGCACGCCGCTCGACATCACGAAGCAGGTCAACGTCACGACCGTCGTCACGCCGGTCGGCGAGTCCGCGGACTCGCAGATCGCACGGATCTACGGCATGGGTGGGGGAGGGCCGAACGGCAACGATTCGCTCAGCGAAAACAGTTCTTCCGCCCTCTTCAAGGCGATACCGCTGGTCGCCCACCTGAACGCGACGGCGAAGATCGACAACGAATCGGCCGTGAAAAGCGACGTGCAGACGCAACTCGCGGGCCTCTTCGGCGGAAGCGGCGGCACGTCGACGCCGATCACGCAGACGTTCACCGCGAAATTCGAGGCGGACAACTCGGGCGTCGGCAAGCAGTTCGAGGGCGCCGTCTCCTATGGACAGGCCTGGGCCGCGGCGTCCTACTCCGCCCAGTTCGACGGCGACAACAGCGGGGCCGGCAAGCAGTACGAGGGGGCCGTCTCCTATGGACAGGCGTGGGCGGCGGCGTCCTACTCCGCCCATTTCGACGGCGACAACAGCGGGGCCGGCAACCAGTGGCAGGGGGCGATGGACTACGGCAACGCCTGGGCGTCGTCGTCCTTCACCGGATTCTTCGACGGCGACAACTCGGGCGCGGGAAACCAATGGGAGGGGGCGATGGGCTACGGGAACGCCTGGGCGTCGTCCGTGTTCACCGCCGCCTTCAGCATCGACCTGAGCGGGCTCTACGCGGCGAGCGCGGCGGCGGACGCCGTCGCGGCCCACATCGCGGCGGTGATGCCGCACAGCCCGGCCAGGGAGGGTCCGCTGAAGGAGCCGATCCGCTTCGACTACATCGCCGACAGCCTCGCGGCAACGATGGGCCGGATGCCGGAGATGGCGCGGCAGGGGGCGGGCGGAGTCGCCGACAAGCTCTCTCCGCTCCAGGACTACTTCAAGACGCTGTTCAGCATGACCGACTGGGGCGACAAGGCCTTCTGGAAACTGGGAGCCATCGACAAGAAGCTGCGCCCGACCATCGACAAGATCGGCACCGCGATTTCCCAATTGCGCCCCGACGGGGGACTCAATCCGGGGCAGGCCCAGCCGACGGTGGACCTCGGCGCGATGCTGAAGGGGTTGGACACGGCGACGCGCGCCAGCATCATCCATGCGGAAAGCCGGGCTCGCGTCAACGACGGACGGGCCGAGTTCGGCGGCGCGCAGGGCGGGTCGGGCACCGGCGCACTCCGAGACTACTTCTCCACCCTCTTCAAGATGACCGACTGGGGCGATGCGGCCATCTGGAAGCTGCCGACGGTAGACGACAAGCTCCGGCCGACCATCGACAAGATCGGGACGGCCATCTCGGAGATGCGTCCCGACTGGGGGCTCAAGACCGGGCAGGCACAACCGACGGTGGACCTCGACGCGATGCTGAAGGGGTTGGACGCAAGCTCGGCCAAAAAGGTTCGCGACGCGGAGTCATGGGCGCGGCAGCGTGACGGCCGGAATGAGATTCCAGTGGCCCCGAAAGTGGTCAACAACACCACGCACGTCTACGCGCTGAAGAGCGACGAGCTCGCCGCGCTCATGAAGCAGGCGGAGACTGGAGCCAAGTTCGCCGAGCACCTGCCCCGCGAACTGGGTCTGCGGAGGGACGCCTAGATGCCGCCGACTCTAGTCTTCATCGGCCGCCACGTCTCGGACCCGGAGGCCGACTACGCCTTCGTCAACGCCGGGCAGATGCGCGCGTGCGTGTTCGACACGCTGACGCAGTCGGTCTGGGTCCACACCGCGGGCGTGGTGGCGGGCCGCAGCGGCGCATCCTCGCCGACCGGACGGATCGCCGTCTACGGACACGGCTCCTTCGACAACGTCCTCAACCCGCGGCTCGGCTACTTCCAGTCCTTCACCGCGTCGACATACTATGTCGACAACACGGGCGGCGCGCTCTACGAGCGGGCGCTGGAGGTGTCCGCCGCCGATCCGCTGACCAAGGGCGTCCTGGTCAGGAGCGGGTCCGGCGTCTTCGGCGCGATCCTGATGACGGGCGCGGGCGGCACGGTCTCCATGCGGCAGGCGTCCGCGATCACCGCGCAGGACACCACCTTCTACGACAGGTCGGGGCTGGCGCAGCCGCCGCCCGCGCCGTTCGGCTCCTATTCGGCGAGCACCCAGGGCCACCTCTCGATCTACTTCATCGCCGACGCCAATGTCGCGCCGAATGCCCCGGCGAACATGCTTCCGGCCGGCTCGACCCCGGATCTGATCCCGACGTTCTCCGCCAACTTCCGCGACCTCAACGGGGCCTACGGCACGTCGTCGGGGCTGGGCGCGGACCGCGGCGACGCGATGGGCCAGTACCAGATCCAGTGCCGCCGGGTCTCCGACGCCGCCGCATTCTGGATGCCGTCGACGTTCCCGCCGTCGGCCTCCGAGGTCACCGCCAACGCCTTCTCGCGGCCCTACGGCGGGGCGACGCTGGTCCGCGGGACCGCCTACGAGTGGCGCTCCCGCGTCGCCGACCGCGACCTCGCGTGGGGGGC
This sequence comes from Thermomicrobiales bacterium, assembly GCA_050997095.1. Taxonomy (GTDB): domain Bacteria; phylum Chloroflexota; class Chloroflexia; order Thermomicrobiales; family UBA6265; genus JBPCRG01. Next base: position 8,188 of record JBPCRG010000083.1, read on the forward strand.
GTACTCGGCGTGGACGGCGTTCACGCCGACGAGCGCGGGCACGGTCACGCTCCAGGACGCGCCGACCGGCAAGCAGGAGACGGTCCAGCCGGGGCCGTTCCAATTCCGCTGGACCCACGCCACGGGCCTGAGCACGAACGCGGTCGAGATCCGGCTGCGCGACGCCGGGGGCAACGTCGTGCGCACGTCGCCGACGATCGTGAAGACGACCGCCAGCGCCGCCGCGCCGGGCACGCTCGACTCGGTGACGTGGGCGCAGACCGCCTTCGCCGACCTCAACTGGGGCGACGCCGACACCTACGAGGTCCGGGGGCGCGACACGGCGGGCGCCTGGGGCGGATGGTCGGCTGGGCGGTCCTTCACCGTGAACGCCGCGCCGCCGGTGCCGACCAGCCTCTCGCCCTCCGGGTCGGCGGTGCGCACGGCGCTGCCGGTCCTGACCGCGGTGATGAACGACCCGGACGACACGCCCGCCACCGGCGAGCTCGTGAAGTTCGAGATCCTGAGCAATGCGGGGGCGGTCCTCGTCACGCGGCCGGCGTCGCTGCGGGCGGGCACGGCCGACACCTGGGACTACCAGACGACGTCGACCGACCTGGCCTCGTTCGCGACCTACCGCCACCGCGCCTACGGCTACGACGGCACCGTCTACAGC
>JBPCRG010000285.1:0-3696 GCA_050997095.1 Thermomicrobiales bacterium
GCGCGGGACACCCCCGACGCGACGACGAGGCGCGGGACCATCCCCGACGACGATAGGGCGCGGCACCCCCGGCGACGACGGGGCGCTTGCCGTCAGTGGTCGCAGCCGCGGTCGAGGACGAGGAGGCCGCCGGTGGCGGAGAGGCGGCGGCCGATGTAGACGTCGGCGAGGCGGTGGGCCTCGTTCCAGACGTCGCGGAGGGTGACGTCGGCGGCGCGGGCGATCTCCAGGCAGTCGTCGTATTCGGGCGCGACGTCGATCACGCGGCCCTCCCAGCCGCGCAGCTTGACGCGGACCTCGCCCCAGCGGGTCTCGACGGTTTCGATCCGGCGGGCGGCCTTCGTCCGGTCGACGGGGGTGGCGCGAATCCCGAGCGTGGTCGTGTTGCGGATCACGATGTCCTCCAACCGGGCGCGGTCGGAGGCGGCGGCAAGGACGCTGACCAGCGTCGCGGGCCGGCCCTTCTTCATCGTGATCGGGGTCAGCCAGGCGTCGAGGGCGCCCACGGCGAAGACGCGCTCGAGCAGAAGTTCCATGTGCTGCGGGCTCATGTCGTCGATGTTGGTCTCCAGCAGGATCTCGCCGCTCTCGGGCTCGGGCGCGGGCTCCGTCGTCCGATCGGGAATCTCGCCGAGCCAGAGCCGGAGCGCGTTCGGCCAGGGCAGTTCCCGCGTGCCGAAGCCGTAGCCGACGCGGCTCGGGGTGAAGGCAAGCCGCTTGAAGCTGCCGATTGTGGTCAGGATCGCCGCCCCGGTCGGCGTGAGCAGTTCGCCGGAGTGGTCCGATCCTCCGGGCGTTCCTTGCGTGGCGGGGGCTTTGGCCTCGGCGATCAGCGCCGCGGTCGCGGGCGCGGGGACGGGGAGCAGGCCGTGCGCGGTGCGCACGAAACCGCTGCCGAGCGGCAGCGGACCGACGAAGACCTGCCCGACGCCGAGCATGTGCAGTCCCGCGCAGGCGCCGCAGATGTCGACGATCGCGTCGATGCCGCCGACCTCGTGGAAGTGGACGTCCTCGACCGGCGTGCCGTGGATCGAAGCCTCGACCGTGGCGAGCCGCGTGAAGATCGCCAGAGCCTGCGCCTTGACCGGTGGGGCGACCGCGGCCCCCTCGATCATGCCTCGGATGTCGCGCCAGGTGCGGGCGGGGGCGTCGTCGGTCACATCGACGATCACTCGAGTGCCGCCGATGCTGTGCTGCTCCGTCCGCTCCGCGCGCAGGGTGTACCCCGCGAGGCGGAGCGGCGCGAGCGCGGCGCGCAGGTCGTCGAGCGCGAGCCCGGCGTCGACGAGGGCGCCGAGGATCATGTCGCCGCTGGCTCCGGAGAACGGGTCGAAGTACGCGATGCGCATCGGGGAGGGAACTCCTTGCCGGGCGACGGCGGCGCGTCTGCTACCATCCCGGAGCAGGATAGGCGTTCGCGCAGGGGATCGAAAGGACGGCCGGTGATGGTGGATACGTCGGACGCGGCGTCGACGGCGGCGACGTTGGCGCGATACGGCGGGCACTCGATGACGGCGATGCTACGGGCGGTGATGGTGCGGCGGCCCGCGCCGCCGCTGCACGCCGAGGATTGGCGGCAGTTCGGCTACCTGCACCCGGTCGATCACGTGGAGGCGGAGCGGCAGCACGCCGCATTCCGCCTGGTCCTGGCCGAGCACGGCAGCGAGGTCGTCGCGGCGGGGCCGGACGAGACGGGCCACCTCGACGCGATCTTCGCCTACGATCCGTCGCTGATGACCGACCGCGGGGCCGTCCTGCTGCGGATGGGCAAGGAGTTGCGGCGCGACGAGACCGCGTTCCATGCGCTCTCCTACGGACGGCTCGGGATCCCGATCCTGGGCGCGGTCGAGGCGCCGGGCATGGTCGAGGGCGGCGACACGCTCTGGATCGACGGGCGGACGCTGGCGGTCGGCCGCGGCTACCGCACGAACGCGGACGGGATCCGCCAGCTCTCGATCATCCTCGGCGAGATCGGGGTCGAGGTGCTGCCGTTCGACCTGCCGCACTGGCATGGCGAGGCGGAGTGCATGCACCTGATGTCGCTGATCAGCCCGGTCGCGGGCGATCTGGCGGTCGTCTATCCGTCGCTGATGGCGGTCTCGCTCGTGGAGATGCTGCGGGAGCGGAACTGGCGCTTCGTCGAGGTTCCGGACGAGGAGTTCGACTCGATGGGCTGCAACGTGCTCGCCCTCGCCCCCGGCAAATGCCTGATGCTGGCGGGGAACCCCGAGACGAAGCGGCGTCTGGAGGCCGCGGGCTGCGAGGTGCTGACCTACGACGGCTCGGAGATCTCGATGAACCGGCAGGGCGGGCCGACCTGTCTGACCCGACCGCTGTGGCGCTCCGCCTGAGCGCGGCATCGGGCGGGTTTGCAATTGTCCCCGGTCCTTGAGTAGGGTTCGCATACGGACCCGCCGATCACAGATCTTTTGCGGCCGCCATGCGGCGGGACCGCGGCTTTTCGCCGATGAGGAGCGCAACCATGACGATGAAGCAGGACGCGGGCGATCCGGGGGCCGAACGGCTCGACGCGCTGATGGAGATGGAGCCGTCGGCGGTGATGGCTGCGTTTCGCGCGGGGCGGATCAACCGCCGCGACGTCTTCAAACTGCTGGGGGCGCTGGGGCTCACCGCGGCCGGGGCCTCGCTGCTCCGGGCCGACGCGCTGGCCGCGGACGACCTCAAGCTGATCATCTGGGAGGGGTATGCGGACGACAAATACCGCAAGCCCTTCGAGTCGTCGAACAAGGTCACGGTCGCGCCGACGAACGCCTCGACGGGTGACGAAATGTTCGGCCTGATGAACGACAGCGGCGGCAAGAACTTCGATCTCGTCTCGGCCTCGTCGGATCTGCCCCGGCGGCTCTACGACAAGGGGCTGCTGGCCGAAATCGACACGAGCAAGCTGACCAACTACGACAAGCTCTTCGACCAGTTCAAGAAGCCCTCGTACATCACCTTCGACGGCAAGCTCTACGGCGTCAACTTCGCCTGGGGCCCGACGATCATGATCTACGACACCGAGGCGATCACGACCGCGCCGATGTCCTGGACGGCGATGCTGGACGAGAAATACAAGGGCAAGATCGCGACCTGGAACTACCCGCTCCAGATCGCCCAATTCGCGTTGATGCTCACACCCGCCCCGGCGGACCCGTTCGAGCTGAACGACGAGCAGCTGGCGCAGGTCAAGGCCATGATCAAGAGGCAGCGGCCGTTGATCCGCAAGTATTGGGACTACGGTCAGGAGACGTGGGAGCTCTTCCAGAACAAGGAGATCGTGATCGCCGACGGCTGGCCGTACGTGACGATCAACGCGTTGGCAAAGGGGGCGAAGGTCGCCGAGGTCTCGCCGGTCGAGGGCGTGACCGGGTGGTCGGACTCGTGGTGCATCTCCAAGCACGCGGCGAACTACGATTTGGCGCTGAAGTGGGCCGACTGGATGATCGGCGAGGAGGCGCAGATCGGGGTGACCGAGGTGATGAACTACTCGATCACGAACAAGGACGCGATCGCCAAGCTGTCGGCGGAGCGCAAAAAGGCGCTGCGGATGACCGACGTGCCGACCGACTACGCGAAGATCCACATGTGGCGCTTCATCCCCGCATCAGAGGATAAGTGGGTGCCGCCCTGGCATGCGGCGCCGCGTGGATAGAGCGGTACACCTTCGGCGGAGGCGGACATCCGTGTCTGCCC
>JBPCRG010000248.1:0-10096 GCA_050997095.1 Thermomicrobiales bacterium
CGCAGGTCGGGCGCGATCCGCTCACCGGTCTGCTCAACCATCGCGCGGTGCACGAGCAGCTCGGGCGCGAGCTGGTGCACGGGCGCTCCTTCGGCCATCCCGTCTCCACGGTCCTGATCGACGTCGACAACTTCAAGACGGTCAACGACTCCCTCGGCCATCAGACGTGCGACCGCGCGCTGCACGCGGGCGCGAGCATCCTCACGGCCGCCTGCCGCGGCACGGACGTGGCCGCGCGCTACGCGGGCGACGAGTTCATGCTGATTCTGCCCGGGCTGGACGAGCAGCATGTGGCCGCCGTCTGCGAGCGGATCGTGAACGAGGTCCGGCGCGTCAACGGCTCGCTCGACCTCGGCCCCTACATCCGCGTCACCCTCTCCGTCGGCGTCGCGGTCTCCTACGCCTGCCGCCGCAACGTCAAGCAGATCGTCGCGATCGCCGACGCCGCGATGTACGACGCCAAAGAGGGCGGCAAGGACGGATTGCGCGTGGTCGACGCCGACACGCTGATCACAGTCGATCCCCGCCGGGACGACGGCCCCGGCGTTCGCCGCGAACGCCGGACCGCGCCGCCGGCCCATCGCGACGAGGTCCGCGAGCGCCGCCGTCCCTTCCGCCGGATCAAACGGGCGTCGTGACACCCACGTTCCCAGCGAATCCGGGCGCGACGGTCCGACCCGGCGCCAACGGGTATGATGGGCCGCGCGGGCGAGGGTCGGCGCCCGCGGGGAGAGCATGGCGATGACGGGATCCGCTCCGATCGTCGAGGTCGACGCGCTGGAGAAGCATTACGGCGACGTCCGGGCGGTCGACGGGATCAGCTTCGCGATCGCGCCGGGCGAAGTCTTCGGCCTGCTCGGCCACAACGGCGCCGGCAAGACCACGACGATCCGCGTGCTCACCGGGAGGACCAAGCCGACCGGCGGCTCCGCGCGCGTCGCCGGCTTCGACGTGGCGACGGAGCGCGACCGCGTCAAGCCGCTGATCAACCTCGTCTTCGAGGACCAGAACCTCTACGAGCGGCTCTCCGGCCGCGACAACCTCGCCGTCTTCGCCGACCTCTACCGGGCACCGAAGGCGCGGATCGACGAGCTGTTGGAGCGCGTCAACCTGACGTTCGCGGCGAAGCGCAAGGTCAAGGCCTACTCGACCGGGATGAAGCAGCGGCTGCTGATCGCGCGGTCGCTCATCAACCGGCCGCGGGTGCTCTTTCTGGACGAGCCGACGCGCGGCCTGGATCCCGCCTCGGCCCGGGAATTGCGCGATCTGGTGAGGGAACTCGCCGCGGCCGGGGCGACGATCTTCCTGACCACCCACTACATGGAGGAGGCCGACGAGCTCTGCGACCGCGTCGCCTTCCGGACGCAGGGCAAGATCGTCGCGCTCGATTCTCCGCGCGCGCTCAAACTCCGACATGGCCAGCGGACCGCGGTCGCGACCTTCCGCGACGAGCGCGAGGTCACCCTGCGCCTGGATCAGGCGGAGGACGCGCGGCGGTTGGCCGAGTGGATGGGGGCCGGCGATGTCGTCACCCTCCATTCGCAGGAGGGCTCGCTCGAGGACGTCTTCATCGCCTTGGCGGGTCCGGCGCGGCCGACGGGACCGGGCGGACGCGAATGAGGCCCGCATCGTGAGGCTGGATCCCCGCCGCATCCGGACCATCTTCGCCAAAGACCTCCGCGACTCCATCCGCGACGCGCGGGTGCTGGTCGCCTTGCTTGTCCCGCTGGCGATCGGCGTCTTCTACAATTTCGCGCTCCACGACGACGCGGGCACGTTCCAAGGCACGGTCGTCTTCGCCGCGCGGGACCGGACGCAGTTGCCCGACCGCATCGCGCGGACGGTCGGATCCACGATCGCGATCACGTTTCAGCAGGTTCCGGAGGTGGACATCCCGCGGCTGATGCGCGACGACGCGGCCGACCTGGCGATCATCGTGCCGCCGGGTTTCGACGCGGCGGTAGCGGCCGGGTCGTCGCCCCGGCTGACGGTCGTCCAGCCCGTGACCACGACGGTCGCCGGCGACTACGTGACCGCGGCGATCGAGCCGGCCCTGCGGGCGATGGCCGGGCAGGCTCCGCCCGCGACGATCTCGGTGCAGGCGACCGCGAAATCGACCGCCGACGAATCGATCACGGACAAGATCGGACTGCGCTCCTGGGCGGTGCTGGGCGCGGTCGTGACCATGATCGCGATGATCGCGCTGCTCGCGGTGCCGGTGATCCTCTCCGAGGAGGTGGAGAAGAAGACCCTCGACGCCCTGATCATGATCTCGTCGTACGCCGAAGTCGTGATCGCGAAGGCCCTCGTCGGCGTCGTCTACGTCGCGATCATGGTGCCGCTGCTGCTCGGCATCACCCGGATCGCGATCCGCCAACCCGCCTGGTTCGTGGTCGGCGCGACCCTGATCACCGTCGTCCTGCTCGGGTTCGGCCTGCTGATGGCGGGGCTGTTCAAGAACGCGAACCAGCTCAACACCTGGTCCGGCGTCTTCCTGCTGCCCGTGATCGGCCCCGCCTTCGCCGTCGGCCTGCCGCTGCCGCGGACCTTCGGGCTCATCGTCGGCGCGTTGCCGACGGGCGCCGGGGCGAAGCTGCTCCTGAACAGCGCCGCGACGGACAGGATCTTCCAGAACCCGCTCCTGTACTGCCTCATCCTCGTCGCCTGGGGCCTGCTCGGCTACTGCCTCCTGCTCTGGCAGCTGTCGCGGCGGCAGGCATAGCTGGGAGGAATCGAGGGCGATGCCCCGGATCGTTCCGGTCGCCCCTTTTGCCGTGTATGATCCCATTGGATGGAGATCAGTCGTTTTGGGCCGCAGACGTCGCCCGACGCGAGGCGGCGGGCCATCAGTGCCATCGTCGTTCGCCAAGAACGGGGCCGCGTCGCCATGAAGCCGCTCCTTCGGTGATCGCTTCAGCCGTCGACCATCAGTTCGACCCGCTTCCGCATTACCTGACCGAATTCATCGGCCGGGAGCGCGAGACCGCGCGGCTCGAAGCTCTGCTGCTCGACCCGGACGTGCGGGTGCTGACGTTGACCGGCCTGGGCGGGGTCGGCAAGACCCGTCTGCTCGTCGAGAGCGTCCGCCGCTGTCGGGGAACGTTGCACGGGCGATATCCCGACGGGCTGGTCTTCGTCGACGCCGCTCCGGTCGATCGGCCGGAGCGGCTGCTCGCCGATGTCGCCCTCGCGCTCGGCATCGTGGAGCCGGATTCGGACGTCGCCCTCGCCGAGACGGTGTCGGAGCATCTCGCCAACCGCTCGCTGCTGCTGCTTGTCGACAACCTGGAGCATCAGCTCCCGGCCGGCCGCGACCTCGCCAGATTCACGCGGGCCTGCCCCGGACTGAAGCTCGTCGCGACGAGCCGCGCTCCCCTGCGGATCTCCGGCGAAGCGGTCTGCGATGTGCCGCCGATGACATTGCCGGGTGGGATCGGGGCGGACGAGGGCGCGGACGCGGTCCGCCTCTTCACCGTCCGCGCCCGCTCGGCCATGCCAGGATTCGCGGTGGACGAGTCCAACCGCGGCGCGGTCGAGGAGATCTGTCGGCGGCTCGACGGCCTTCCACTCGCAATCGAGCTCGCGGCGGCCCGGCTGCGCCTGCTGTCGGTCGCCGCCTTGCTCGCCCGGCTCGAGAAGCGGCTTCAGGTGCTGGGCGGCGGGCCGGTCGACGCGCCGCTGCGGCATCAGACGCTGCGGGACACGATCGCCTGGAGCGAACAGCTGCTCCGGCCCGCGGAGCGTCAGGTCTTCAGGCGCCTGGGCGTCTTTCCCGATGCCTTTTCGCTCGACGCCGCGGAGGCGGTCTGCCTTGGACCTGCGGACGCTCCCGGAGCCTCAATGCTCGATCTGCTCAGCGCACTCGTCGACCACTCGCTCGTGCGACCGATGCGCGACGAGCGCACGTCCGACGCGCGGTTCCGCCTCCTGCCGACCATCCGCGAGTACGCGCTGGAGATGCTGGAGCACGCCGGCGAGGCAGAGGCGACCCGGCTCGCCCACGCCCTGGCCCATCTCGACCTCGCGGAACGGACCGCGACGGAGTTGACGGGACCGGATCAGGTGGTCTGGATGGAGCGCCTGACCGCCGAGCGGGAGCACCTCCGAACCGCCGTCGAGTGGAGCCTGACTGCGGACCGGCGGGATCTCGCGCTCCGGTTCCTGGGCGCGCTCTGGCGTTTTTGGCGGTTCCGCGGGATGGCGGCCGAAGCCCGGAGCTTGATCGACGGGACATTCGCGGGGCAGGAGCCCGAGCCGACGCCGGAGTGGGCGGAGGCGCTCCGCGCGGCCGCGGTGATCGCCGACATGCAGCGCGACGGCGCCCAGGCCCGCGCCTGGGCGGGAACTGTTCTGGCGATCCAGATCGAACGCGGAGACGACGCGGGCCAAGCCGACTGCCAACTCGATCTCGGCGGCATCGCCCGCAACGACGGCGACTTCCCGACGGCGATCGCGTGGTATGCGCGGTCGGCCGAATCCGCCGCGCCGAAATCGTCGCCCGTCTGTCCTCGGCCGACGCGGAGAACCGCCGGGGGAACAACGAGCTGGCGGCGGAGGGCTACGCCGCGCTGATTCCCAGACTTCGCGCGCTCGGCGACGCCGCCGTGCTGGCGGTCGTCGTCTCCAATCACGGGGTGGTGCTGCAGCGGATGGGCCTGCGGGAACGGGCACAGGAGATGTACGAAGAGAGCCTCGCGCTCTGCACCGCCGCCGGCTATACGCCCGGCATGATCGCGGCGATGATCAACCTCGACCTGGTCGACGGCGACGCGGCGTGCGGCGGGCCGCTGGCGGCGGAGGCGCTGACGCTGGCCCGGGATCTCGGCGACCGGGAAGGGACGGCGACCGCGCTCCGCTGCCTCGCCGCCGCGGCGAGACGCCGGGGCGATTCGGCGCTTGCGGCGGCGATGCTCGACGAAGCGGTCGGCCTGTTCCGCGCTTTGCGCATGCCGGTCGAAACGGGCGAGGCGATCCAGGATGCCGCCTCCCTCATGGAACAGGCGCCGGACCGGGCGGCGCGCCTGCTTGGTTTCGTGAGTCGCAGCCGCGAGGAGGGCGAGACGGTCTGGTCGGCCGAAGACACGATCAAGGCCCGACTTCTGGAAGAATCCTTGCGCAGACGGTTGGGCGCGGGAGCCTTCGGGAAGCTGTGGGAGGCGGGGCGCGCGCTCGATCCGGACGCCGCGGTGCTCGAGACCCGGGCGGGTCTCGCGTTGATCCGGCACGGCGCGCTTCCCCCAGATCAGTCCCGCCCGCCCGCCTCCGTCGCCGAGGGGCTGACGCCGCGCGAGCGGGAAGTGCTGCGGCTTGTCGCGGTCGGCCGCTCCGACCGCGACATCGGGCACGAGCTCTTCATCAGCCCGAAGACGGCCAACCACCACGTCACCCGCATCCTGGCCAAACTCGGCTGCTCCACGCGCGCCGCGGCCGTCGCCCACGGCGCCCGGCAGGGCTGGCTGGAATAGCCGTACCCGTTCCGAGCACGCATGACCGGAGCCGCCGTCGGCGCATGAGAGCCCCTCTCCCGATGCGCGGGAGAGGGGTTGGGGTGAGGGGTGCCCTCGGGTTCATGGCTCCTAGGCGACCGTGAAGACGGTCACCATGCCCATCATCGCGTGCGGCGCTCCGGTCGCTTTGTCGTTGACGAAGCACATGGCCACGTACGTCCCCGCCTTCAAATCGACCTGAACCCAGAGGCTCTGGCCGGTCGAGATGTCCGAGGAGCTGTAGACGGGCTGGAAGTCCTTTCGGGTGAGCATCTCCGGCCCCGGCGTCGCGCCTTTCGTGTCGTCGAACGACATCGTCGTCAGCACCTGCTGCTCGGTCGTGCCGGCGGGCACCTTCGCCAGGAACATGAAATGCGGCTGCTCGCCGGTCGCCGTGAGATGCCAGATCTGGAGGCCCGGTTTCACGCCGTCCGGAATCTCGAAGGTGTATTCCTTCAGGTTGACCTTGATCGCGCCGGGTAGATCCGCCGAGCCTGCGGGCAGATCGCCGGTCACCTTGAGCTTGGCCGCCGAGCCGCCGGACGGCGGGCCATCGCTCCCCTTCGACCGGGAAAACCCGACGTGCCAATCTCCCGCCTTGAGCTCGACCACCGCACCGTCCGTCTGTCCGGCGGAGGAGTTCGGGCCGCCTGCGATCGTGGCGTCATAGAACCACTTGGGAAGATCGGCCGACGCGTTCGCACGATGAGAACCTCTGGCGTGAGATTCGCGAGGGGGTGCGGCACGTCGTCCACGACCCGATCCTGCGCGCGATGGCCGGATCCTCGGCGGCGGTCAACTTCTTCGGCTACGCGTTCATGGCGGTCTACATCCTCTTCATGTCCCGCGAACTCGATCTCGGGGCGACCGCGATCGGCTTGGTCTTCGCGACGGGAGGCGTGGGCGCCTTGATCGGCGCGCTCGTCGCCCCGCGCATCACGGCGCGGCTTGGCGTCGGGCCGACGATGATCCTCTCGCAGCTTGCCTTCGGCCTTTGGGGTCTGCTCGTGCCGGCCGCGCTCCTCTTTCCCCGGGCGGATGTGCCGCTCGTGGTCGCGGCGGCGTTTCTGCAATGGACGGCGCTGATCGTCTCTTCCATCAACGCGGTGCCCGTGCGGCAGACGATCACCCCCGGCCATCTCTACGGACGGGTCAACGCGACCTTCCGCTTCGTGACCTGGGGCGTGCAGCCGCTCGGGTCGCTGCTCGGCGGGTTCCTCGGCGGGGTGATCGGCCTGCCGTGGACGCTCGTCCTCGGCGTCATCGGCATGCTGCTCGCGGTCATCCCCTTGGCCAGATCGCCGCTGCGCCACGGCCGCGGCGATCATCTCGTCGCCGGGACTGTCGATCCAACGCCGGAAGCTGCTCAAGCGAGCCGACGAAGCGTCCCGTCGTCGTAGGGGAGGTCCGCTCTGGCCTCCCATCGAGCGAAGCTCGAAGGACTCGTTGAACATCGTGACGTTCCATACTGAACGAGCCTCTTGGGTCGGTCAGGGAGCGCCGCCCCGACGCTGGAGACGGTCGTTCTTTCGATCCCTGGAACAGGATGGTCCGCCATGAGCATGCCGATCGCGATCAACCGGCGACCGCGCATCTTTCGGGCGAGCGCACTGCCGACGCTGCCCGAGGCGACGCCCACCCGCGACCCCGCGGCGTTCCATGCCCGATTGCCGGGGTACGCCCCGAGCCCGCTGCTCGACGCCCCGGCGATCGCCCGATCGCTCGGACTTGAGCGCCTCTGGGTCAAGGACGAGTCGTCACGCCTCGGGTTGCCCGCGTTCAAGATCCTGGGCGCGAGTTGGGCGGTCCACCGCGCGACGGCGGCCGCGCTCCGAGCGCGGACAGGGGTCGAGATCGGCGGATGGGCGACGGTCGAGGATCTGGCGCGGGCGCTCGCGCCGTTGCGGCCGCTGACCCTCGCCTGCGCGACCGACGGGAACCACGGCCGGGCGGTGGCGCGGATGGCGCGGCTGCTCGGCTTCGCCGCCCGCGTCTACGTTCCCGCGGACATGGCGCCCGTCCGGATCGACGCGATCACGGGGGAGGGGGCGGAGGTCGTCGTCTTCCCCGGCTCGTACGACGACGCGGTGGCCCGGAGCGCGGCGGAGGCGGGCGACGACTGCCTCGTGATTTCCGACACCTCCTGGCCGGGATACGTCGACGTTCCGGGCTGGGTGATCGAGGGGTACTCGACGATCTTATGGGAGATCGACGACGAACTGGCGCGGCGCGGCGAGCCCGGTCCGGATCTCGTCGCCGTGCAGATCGGCGTCGGCGCGTTCGCGGCCGCGGCGATCCGCCACTACCGCCGGGCCGGGGTCCAGCCTCGGCCCTTCATGCTCGGCGTCGAGCCGACCAAGGCGGCCTGCGCGCTGGCGTCGATGGAGGCGGGGCGGATCGTCGCGCTCCCGCCGCCGCACGACTCGATCATGTCGGGGCTCAACTGCGGGACGCCCTCCCCGCTCGCCTGGCCGCTGCTGGCCCGGGGCTTGGACGCCTTCATCGCCGTCGAGGACGACGCCGCGCGGCGGGCGATGCAGGAGCTGGCGGGCGCGGGCATCGTCGCCGGCGAGTGCGGCGCGGCCGGGCTCGCCGGAGTCCGCTCGTGGCGCGACGACTTCGGCGGCGATCTCTCCGGGCGCCGCGCCCTGATCGTCTCGACCGAAGGCGCGACCGACCTCGCGGCCTACAGCAAGATCATCGACGGGTGAATGGTCGAGTCTGGCGGGAGGACCGATAGGGCCGGTGATCGCCAGTGCCGCCCGCCCATTGCGCGTCACCGCCAGGCACGGAAAAGCGCGGGATCCGAAGACCCCGCGCTTTTCGGCTGACGTTCGAACCGGGTTCTACCGCGCCAGATACGCCGCGTAGACCCATCCGTCCACGCCGTCGGCCGAGACCGAGACGAATCCCGCCGCCGCGTTTCCGGTCAGCGTTACCGCAGCGCCCTTCGCCAGCGACTGGAGCACGTTGTTGTCGATCGCGGCGCTGGAGCGCAGATTGACCGCGGCGACCGTCGTCGCGGGGCCGCTCAGGTCGCCGCCGGTCGCGTCGATGAACGACGCGGCCGCCCAGCCGTCCACCCCGTTGAAGGTGACGGAGACGTAGTCGTTCTGCTCGGCCCCCTTCAGCGTCAAGCTGCTGCCCGCGGGCATGACGTCGAGGACCGCATCGCCGACGCTCGGGCCGGCGCGCAGATTCAGGGAATCGGTGGTGACGGCGTCAGCCGTGCTGCCCCCGCCACCTCCGCCGCCTCCGCCGGTCGTGTCCAGGAACTCTGCGAAGGCCCAGCCGTCGGTCCCCTTGTAGGTCAAGGCCAGGAAACCGTTCTCGGAGCCTCCCCGCACGGTCACGGTCGCGCCGGTCGGCATGACGAGCAGCACGGACGACGAGGTGCTGGAGTCGGAGCGCAGATTGAGGGCGTCCGTGGTCACCGCCGTGTCGCCACCCCCGCCTCCCCCGCCGGTCGTGTCGAGGAAGTCGGCGAAGCCCCAGCCCGTGCTCCCGTTGTAGGTCAGGCCCAGGAAGTTGTTCTGGCTCTCGCCGGTGAGCGCCACGACGGCTCCGGCCGGCATCACGAGCAGGACGTTGTTCGTCGTGCTCGGGCCCGAGCGGAGGTTGAGGTCCTCGATGACGGTCGCCGAGCCGGTGGGGCTTGGCGTCGGAGACGGGGTCGGCGAGGGCGTGGGGGTTGGCGTGCCGCCGCCGCCGCCGAAGCTGCCGACCGAGAGGGTCGATTGCGCATTCGCGTCGTCGCAGCCGGGGGTGTCGCTGGCGGCGTCCTGGATCGCCGTGGGCACGGCGGTCGCCGATCCGTTGATCGTCACGGCAAGCGTGAGCGGTCCCGCCGGAGCGTCGGCGCACCAGTTGCGCCAGACGAACGCGGCGGTCGCATCGTCGCCGGCCTGCAGAGTCGCCGTGCCGTTCCCGTCGTCGAGCGCCGAGCCGGCGGAGATCGTCAGCGCGTCGCCGGATGCGTTCAAGACCCTGATCCCCGGGAACCCCGAGAGGGAGCAGGCGGCGTCGCCCGCGTTCGTCACCGTCAGCTCGCCCGCGAGCGTCGTGCCGGAGGCCGACCAGTTGGCGATCGCCTCGACGCCGTCCGGCGTGCAGGCGGCGACCGTGTCGGCGGTGGTCACCGCGGTCGATGCGTCCTGCGCCCGCGCTTCGCCCACCGAGACGCCGGCCGCGATCACGAACGCCACGATCGCGATTCTCCGTAAAAGGTCGCTTCTCATCGCCGATTCCTCCCTTACCCGTTGCCCGAGGGCCTGTCTGGAGTGAGTGACGGGATCCGGCCATCCATCGCTGCCCGGAGTGTGCCGACCGGTCCCGTCGTCGACTCCGCTGTGCGGAAAGGTCGCGCAGGCGTCCTGCCGGATCGCGTCCCCTCGTCCCCCGGCATCCCACTTCCGCCTCTAGGGTACCAGACGAGTAAAGGAGAACGACCGGTGCGCAACGCCTAATACCGCTACTCGCCGATCTCATGCGACCTATGTCGTCGTCGCGGCATGCGGAGTGGGCGGTTGCCAAGGGATCGAAAATCTGGGGGATTTGATAGTTGAAGATGCGTTGGACGGCATGTGGTGAGTTCTTCGGTGGATGCAGAG
>JBPCRG010000177.1:0-4664 GCA_050997095.1 Thermomicrobiales bacterium
GCTGCGTCGATCTGTTCGCGGAGCGGCGCAACCCCTTCCGGCATGGTGCCGGGCCAGACGTGTCAGGTGGTCCAGAAACGCACATGCGGCAGCGTCGCGCGCAGGACGTGTTCCCCACGTGATCCGATCATCAGCGGCGGTCCTCCCGGCCGCGGCCCGCGGGGACGAAGCTCGCAGTCGCGCAGAGTGAAGTAGCTGCCCTCGAAATCGATCCGCCCCTCGCCGAGCAGGGTCCGGATGATCGTGAAGGCCTCGGCGAACCGGCCGAAGCGCTGCGCGAAGGGAAAGCCGAAGGCCCGGTACTCCGGCTCGTGCCAACCGGCGCCGAGCCCGAGGATCAGGCGCCCGCCGCTGATCTCGTCGACCGCGTCGGCCATTTTGGCGATTAGCGCGGGGTTGCGGAAATTCGCGCAGAGCACGAGCGGGCCGATCTCGACGCGCGTCGTGACCGCGGCGACGGCCGAGAGGATCGACCACCCCTCCCAGGGCGCGTTCGGCTCCTGCCCCTCGAAGCGGTAGAGCAGGTGGTCCGGCACCCAGATCGAGTCGAACCCGACATCCTCCGCCAACCGGCACATCGCCGCCAGATCCCGCCATGGCGCGATCCGCTCCGTCTCGGGCAGATGCAGACCGACCTTGAGCGGACGACCCACCGCCGCGGGGACCGGCTTGCCTGCGCCCATCGTCTCCATCCGATGACCTCTTTCTTCGTCGCGTGCGGGGCGCATCAGCCGCCCACGGCCACGGACGACCCCAGTTTCGCCTCCACGCAGAGGCGCTCCGCCTGCGGCTGGCGCCCGTTGATCGGGGCGACGCGCATCACGAGCGTCTGCTGCGTCCCGATCTCGCGGATGTACGTCATGCCGCGGAGGATCGTCGCCATGTCGCCGCCCAGCGCCCAGTAAGCGTTCAGCCGGTAGTTGTCGACCAGGATCCAGGCCGTCGGATTCTTCTCCAAAACGTCGCACAGCTGGGCGGAGGTCACGATCGACGGCGCGCCCGCCCAGAAATCGACCAGCTTCCCGTGCTTGTCGACCCGCGTGTAGCGCCCGGCGCGGTCCCGCTCGCTGGGACCGGCGAGGAACATCACCTCCTTCGCGCTCCCCAACGCCAGGTACGTCGGCGGCGGCAGGACTGTCAGGACCAGCTCCCCCGGCTTGCGCCGCTCGGCGACGTAGAGCGACGAGGCCACATAGTCCGGCCCGACCTCGGGGTTCTGGGAGAGGTAGGAGACGCCGGACAGTTGGTGCGCCGTCATCAGCAGCACGAGCCCGACCCCGGCCGAGCGCACCGCCCGGCCCTGCCACAGCTCGGAGGCCGGGGGAGGCGTGGCGGGCCGCCAGGTGATCAGGGCCCGGATCGCGAGCGCGACGAGGATGAAGCCGATCGCCTGCAGGTGGATCAGATACCGGTCTTCCTGATCGCTGAGCACCAGCGCGACGATCAGGATCGGAATCCAGAAGAAGGTCAGCGCGAACCCGACCGCGCGTTTGCTCGGCCCGTCGTCCGCGTCGTCCCCGTCGCCCTCGGCGGCGGCGCCGTCCGGCTCCTCCCCGCCCGCGAGCAGCGTCCGCCCGACCAGGATGCCGGTCAGGATGCAGAAGACGAAGGGCATGATTCCGCTCAGGTTGCCGACGTAGAAGAGGCGGGAAAAGTTGTCCAGCGTCGGAGCGGAGAATCCGTCGAGGGAGAGGAGGTGCTCGCCGACGAACGAGAAGAACGGCACGGTCTTCGCCGACGACGCGCTCGCCGGACCCAGCGCCCCGTTCAGCGCGACGAGCGAGAGGGGAGCCGCGGCGCAGGCCGCCAACGCCAGCGTCACGTCCCGGCGTTCGCGCAGCAGCCGTCGGCGATGGATCGCCAGCGCCATCAGGGCCATCGGCGGAAAGAGGAGGACGATCGCGACGTGGGTGTAGACGCCGAGCCAGGCGACCGCGACGAGCAGCGCGAGCCGGCGGCGGGTCGGCCCGGCGTCGACGATCCGCCAGAAGACCAGCAGCAGGAGCAGGCTGAGCGCCTGCAGCAGCGAGTACATCCGGACGTGGGCGCTCCATTCGATGCTGAGCGGATCGATCGCCAGCAGCGCGGCGGTCGCGACGCCGACCCACACCTGCCGCGAAAGTGCCCGGCCAAGAAGAAAGGCGAGCAGCACCGCCGCCAGCCCCGCGAGCAGGCTGACCGTGCGCAGCGCGTGCAGATCCGCCAGATCCCCGTAGCCCAGCGCGACGAAGGGCGCCAGCAGGTAGGAGAGGGTCGCCCCCTGCAGGTAGGGGATGCCGGATGGCAGGATCGGCACGCCGCGCGCGACGACCTCCCGAGCGGCGAGGATGCTCGCCGGCTCGTCGATCTGCGAGGTGATGTGCTGGAGCGCCGAAAAGCGCGCCAGCAGCGCCACGACGAGCACGGCAAGCAGCGCGATCGTCGACAGCGGCAGGCGGCGGGCGTCCTCCTCCTCGTCCTCGTCCTCGTCCTCGTCCTCGAACGGAAAATCGTCGAAGTCGTCGTCCTCCGGAACCGCGGGCTCCGCCAAATCGATCGGCTCATCCGCCGCATCAGGGCTCCGCGAGTCATTGGCGCGGGCGGGGGGGGCGGTCACGGTGCTCATTGGACTCTCTCTGGGGGAAATGGCCGGACGAACGACCGCCAAGCGGCCCATGCGGCGGCTGCGCACAATGCGGCAAGCCCGATCATCGTCAGGAGCACGCCGTACCGCAGCGGCGCGGGGTCGAACCGCAGCACGATCTCTGAATCGCCCGCGGGCACCGGGATGCCGCGGAGCACATGATCGACCTGGAAGACGTCCACGCGCTTTCCGTCGACCGTGGCCTTCCAGCCGGGGTCATAGATCTCGCTGAGCACGACCATCGCCGCTCCGTCGGCGGAAGCCCGAAGTCGGATGGTGTCCGCATCGTACACGTTGAACGCGGCGGCCTCGACAGCTCCGGCCCTCGGCTGCGCGAGCGCGGGAGGAGCCCGCTCGATCACCGCGGTCGCCGAGAGATCGACCGCGCCGCCGCGCATGGCCGCCAGCGCGGCGCCGGGCTCCACGCGCACGACGTCATGGACGATCCAGGCATGGGGCAGCCGGTCGCCGAGATCGAGCACGCGGGCGCGGTCGTCGCGGAAGACCGTCGGGTACCGTTGGCTGAGCCGAAACAGGTCCGGCCGTCCCGGCGGCGTCGCCGCGGGAACGACAAGATAGCGCGCATCGAGCACATCGAGCAGGGGAGAGTCGAGCCCGGTCGGCAGGATGTCGGTCTCGTGGTACGCCTGCCGCCGACCGTTGATCGCGTCGATCAGCTCGACGTAGCGCTGATTGTGGACGGGGTTGTAGCCCTGGATGTCGTTCAGCCCGAGCGGAAGCGCGCGGTTGCCCACCAGCAGCGCCGCGACCTCCGGCCGCTCCTCGAACCCGTGGTAGTAGACCCGCCCCCGCGTCACGCCCCGTCGGAGCAGATCGCTGTCGTAGCCGAGGTAGCGGAACGGCCCGATGACCGCTGCCTGGTCCTGCAGGAACGCGCTCGCTTGGCCCGGTTCCCGATCGGCGGCGTAGGCGCGGGTGATCGCGTCCGCCCCTCCCCCCTGCCAAACGGGCCAGACCTTGGCCAGCGCGCTTCCGGCCGCACTCCAGAAGACGAGCGCGGCCAACGCGGCGGGGAGCACGATCCTGCTCAGCCGGGCAACGGCGGCCATCCGATGACGGTCGCCCAGCTGCAGCGCGATCCCGCCGAGTCCGAGCGCGGCGCTGACGAGGACGAATTGCCGGGCCATCCGCGGGTCGATCGGCAAGTCGCCGTGCCGGAAGGTCAGCAAAAGGATCACGGCCGTCGCCACCGGAACGGTCGCGGCGGCAAGCATCCAGGCCGCCCGTCGGAAGGGCCGCTCCAATGCGGTCACTGCGGCCCCCGCCAGCATCGCCGGCGCGATGTTGAAGGCAACCAGCGAGCGGTCCGGCCCGTGCTCGTGGAGCACCTGGAACCGGGGCAGCAGGTACAGCACCCAGTGGACGGGGTTCGGGCTCAGCGTCAGCGCCAGCACGACGACGGCGAGCGCGACGAAGTACGGCGCGCGGAATCGTCGGCCGGCGAGCGCCACCCCCGCCACCGCGAGCGCGAAGGTGACCGCGCCGATGTCGTACTTGAGCAGATCCGGATTGAGCAGGTTCGCCAGTGACTTGTCGAGCGTCGACCAGTTCACCGCGGTCGGGCCGCTCGTCACGTTGGCGTAGCTGCCGCCCTCCAGGTTGGCGCGGGTCGAAAAATCGAGCTTGGGCAGCACGCTCGCCGCCGAGAGACTCGCGCCGAAGGCGAGCGTCGCCGTCCCGATCTCCCCGACGCCCGTCAGGCGTCGTCGAAGCGACCTCCGCCCCTCCGGCGGGTCGATCAGGGCGCGGTAGCCGATGTACGAGCCGATGACGAGAATGCCGTAGTAGGCGCCTTTCCCGAAATATCCGGCCAGCATCTGGCTCATCACCAGCCCGGTCGCGCCGCACCATGCCAATCGCGCGGGCCGGTTCTTGGCGCGCACGGCCATCTCCGCGCCGAGGATGCCGAGCGGGATCCAGGGCGAGAGCTGCATGCGCGCGCTGCAGCAGCTGGTGAACCGGAGCAGCGGTCCGAAGGCGAAGGAGAGGCCGGCGGTCGCCGCCCCGAACGGACTCAACC
>JBPCRG010000456.1:0-5825 GCA_050997095.1 Thermomicrobiales bacterium
GGCTACGTCGGCGTGATCGACGAGGGCGATCTCAACGACCCGAGCAATCTCAAAGGCAAGGATTCCAACGGCAATCCGCTCTATGGCACCTATCAACCGGACGATTTCATCGGCAAGAACGGGCTCGAACGCAAGATGGAGGAGCTCCTCCGCGGCGACAAGGGCGGGTATTTCTACGAGAAGAACGCGTTCGGGGTCGAGACCCGGCGGCTCTCGGAGAGCGCCATCCCCACGATCCCCGGCCGCAACATCCAGCTCAGCATCGACCTCGAGCTGCAGACGGCGATCAGCAAGGCGTTGGCGGAGGGCATCGACGCCTCGACGAACGGTCGGAAGGCGAAGAAGGCGGACGCGGTCGACTGCAAAGGCGGCGCGGTGGTCGCGCTCGATCCCCGCGACGGCGACGTGCTGGCGATGGTCAGCTACCCGCAGTACGACAACCAGCTCTTCGTCACCGGCCTCTCCCAACTCAAGATGAAGGAATATCTCGACGACCCCCGCGGCCCGCTCAACGACCGCGCCTACGCGGGCAGCTTCCCGCCGGGCTCCACGATCAAGCTCTTCATCGCGCTGGCCGGGCTCCGCGAGGGGAAGATCGACGAGACGACGCAGTTCACCTGCACCGGCGGCATCCGGGTGCCCAACACCTGGAACGAGGCCGAAGGCAACACCTATCCCTGCTGGAACCATGTGAACGAGGACGGCCATAAGGCGGTCAGCGTGGTCGACGCGATCGAGCGATCCTGCGATGTCTTCTTCTACAACACCGGCGTGCCCAAGCAGCGACCGGAAGGGGCCTCGCAGGACCTCCATTACCGCGACTATTTCTTCAGCACTCGCACCGTGGGCGAACTGCACGAGTTCCGCGGGTTGGGCATTGATCTGATCTATAAGAACCTGAAGAAGCGCTTCTGGTTCGGCCAACCGACCAACATCGACCTGCCGTTCGAGGCGGACGGCCTCGTGCCCAACAACCAGTGGAAAACCGCGGTCTGGAAGAATGACGGCGGGTGGTCCTCCGGCGACACGATCAACACCTCGATCGGCCAAGGCTTCTTCCTGGCATCCCCCCTTCAGCTGGCGGTCAACACCGCCGCGATCGCCAACGGCGGCCGCATCACCCGGCCGAAGATCGTCAAGGCGCTCGTCGACGACGGCGGCCAGTCCATGCAGACGTTCGACTCGAAGCTGCTGCGCACGGTGAAGATCGACGCCGGGCACCTTGCGCTGGTCCACGAAGGGATGCGCCGGGTCGTCCACGATCCTAACGGCACGGCGAACCACTCGGTGGACGCCGACTATCAGCCGGTCACCAAATGGCCCCTGACCAATCCTCCCGGCGAGATCGAGATCATCATCGGCGGCAAGACGGGGACGGCCGAGGTCGGGAATCCCGACGAGAACGGGATCTACTCCCAGTCGCACGCCTGGTTCACCTGCTTCGCGCCCTTCGAGAACCCGGAGATCGTGGTCACCGTCTTTCTCGAGAAGGGCGGCGAGGGCGCGACCTATGCGGTTCCGATCGCCGACAAGGCGCTCCGCGGCTATTTCGAGCTGACCGGCCGCCGCAAGCGGGGCAGGGTGCTGCGCGAGGACGGCTCGCCGATCACGGAGCGCAACCCGGGACCCGACGGGACGGCGCCGCCGGCCGCGTCTCCTGCCGCGACCCCGACCGCCGCGACCTGATGGGCGGCAAGCCGGATCGCACCGCGGCGGCCCCCGAGGCAGGAACCGTGTCGACCATGCCGCCGACGGTCGGCGCCGAACTGCACCACGTGGGCATCGTCGTCCATGACATCGACTCCGCGGCGGAGCGGTACCTGGCCTTGGGGTTCTCCGGCGGGGAACGGTTCGAGTTGGCCGAGCAAGGCGTGGTCGCCGTCACCTTCAGGTCAGGCGCGGGCTACGTCGAGCTGATCCAGCCGACGCGGCCGGACGGCCCCGTCGCCAAGTTCATCGCGAAGCGCGGGGAGGGGATGCACCACGTCGCCTACCGCGTCGCCGATCTCGAGGGCGCGCTGCGGGAGCTTTCCGCCCGCGGCGTGCGGCTCATCGACGCCGCGCCCCGAGCCGGAGCCCACGGCTGGCGGATCGCCTTCATCCATCCCGAATCCTGCAGCGGCGTCCTCACGGAGCTCGTGGACGACCCGCATCGTCCGTCGAGCGAAGGATCCATTCGTGGCTGAGACGCGCGCCCGTCCCGACCGCAGGCCGATCACCACCGATTCCGGGATCGAGATCGAGCCGGTGCAGCGGGCTCCCGACTTGCCGGCCGAACTCGCCGACCCCGGCCAGTTCCCCTTCGTCCGCGGCATCTACCCCACCATGTACCGCGGCCGGCGCTGGACGATGCGGCAATACGCGGGATTCTCCAGCGCCGAGAAGAGCAACGAGCGCTACCGGCTGCTGCTGGCACGAGGCACGACCGGGCTGAGCGTCGCCTTCGACCTGCCGACCCAGCTCGGGCTCGACTCGGACGACCCCCGGGCCTTCGGCGAGGTCGGCCGCGTCGGCGTGCCGATCAGCACGGTCGACGACATGCGCATCCTCTTCGACGGGATCGACCAGACCGCCGTCACCACGTCGATGACGATCAACGCGCCCGCGTCGCTGCTGCTGCTGCTCTACCAGATCGTCGCCGAGGAGCGCGGGTCGGACGCCGCGACGCTCGGCGGCACCATCCAGAACGACATCCTCAAGGAATACGCCGCCCGCGGCACGTACATCTT
Organism: Thermomicrobiales bacterium; assembly: GCA_050997095.1. Taxonomy (GTDB): domain Bacteria; phylum Chloroflexota; class Chloroflexia; order Thermomicrobiales; family UBA6265; genus JBPCRG01. Next base: position 2,730 of record JBPCRG010000456.1, read on the forward strand.
CCCGCCGCAGTCATCGATGCGGCTGGTCACCGACACCTTCGCCTACTGCCGGGACGGTCTGCCGGAGTGGAACACCATCTCCATCTCCGGCTACCACATGCGCGAGGCCGGGTGCTCGGCGGCGCAGGAGATCGCCTTCACCCTCGCCAACGGCATCGCCTACGTCGAGGCGGCTGCGGCGATCGGGTTGGGCGCGGACGACATCGGGCCCCGGCTCAGCTTCTTTTTCGCCTGCCACAACAACTTCTTCGAGGAGGCCGCCAAGTTCCGCGCCGCCCGGAAGATGTGGGCGGTGATCATGCGCCATCGCTTCGAGGCGGGCGATCCCCGATCGTGGACCATGCGCTTCCACACGCAGACCGGCGGGGTGACGCTGACCGCCCAGCAGCCGATGAACAACATCGTGCGCGTCGCCTATCAGGCGATGTCGGCCGTGCTGGGCGGAACCCAGAGCCTGCACACCAACGGGTTCGACGAGGCATTGAGCATCCCGACCGAGCAGGCCGCGTCGCTCTCGCTGCGCACGCAGCAGATCCTCTCCGAGGAGACGGGCGTCGCGGACACCGCCGACCCCTTGGCCTGCCCCTACTTCGTCGAGGCCCTGACGGATCAATTGGAGGGGAAGGCGTCGGAGTGGCTTGGCAGGATCGAGGAGCAGGGCGGGGCCGTGGCGGCGATCGCCAACGGCTACGTCCAGAACGCGATCGCCGAGAACGCCTACCGCCGGGAACTGGCGCGCGAGCTCGGGGAGGAGACGACTGTCGGCGTCAACAAGTACGTCGAGGCCGACACGGCCATCGTGCCGATCCAGCGCATCGACCCGGCCGCGACGGCGCGGCAGATCGAGCGGACGACCGCCTACAAGCGCGACCAGGACGCTCCCCGAGTCGCCGCCGCGCTGGCCGCGGTGACGGGCGTCGCCGCCGGGACCGAGAACCTCCTGCCGGTGATGAAGGATGCGTTCCTCGCCGGGGCCACGCTCGGGCAGATCGTGGACGCGCTCCGCGGCGTCTTCGGCGAGCACCGCCCGCGCTGAGTGGTCCGGGTCAGTCGAAGAACGTGCGGACCGGCACCCGGAAGCCCGGCAGGACGTCGCCGCCGTCGAGCACATCGTCGATCCCGAAGATCCGGGGCTCGGCGCCCGGGCGGTGCGCGACGATCTGCTCCGAATCCGGATCGGCGACCCAGATCAGCGGAACGCCCGCGGCGAGGTAGATCGCGACCTTGCGGTCCATCTCGGCCCGCGTGTTCGAAGGCGAGAGGACCTCGATCATCAGGTCGGGCACGACCTCAATGAACTGGTTCCATCGGTCGCGGGGAGGAACCCGATCCGCGCGGATGAAGGCGACATCCGGAACGAGCACCGTGTCGGGGTCGCGCTCCAGCACGAATCCCGCCTCACCCACGATGACTTGGCCGCCGCGATCGACCGCGTATCGTCCGAGCGCCATGACGTAGCGCGCGCAGACGACGCCGTGAATGTGTCTCGTCGGGGACATGTCGTGGAGCACTCCCCTGATGAGTTCGACGTGGACGTCGTCGCCCATCGCCAGCAGGTCGTCGGCGGTGACGAGTCGGGTGGTGGTCGTGGCCATCGGGATTCTCCTGCATCTACCCGAAGAACGTGCGGACCGGCACGCGGAAGCCCGGCAAGACATCCCCGCCGTCGAGCACATCGTCGATCTCGAGTAGTTGGGGAGCCATGCCCGGGCGATGCGCGGTGATGCGTTGGGGGACCGGATCGGCGACCCAAACCAGCGGGACGCCGGCGGCCAGGTAGATCGCGACTTTGCGGTCCATCTCGGCGGGACTGTTTGAAGGGGAGAGGACCTCGACGACCACGTCCGGCGCGACTTCGCAGTACCGATTCCATTGGTCCCGAGGCGGGAGCCGGTCGGTTTTGACGTATGCGACGTCCGGAACGAGGAGTGTGTCCGGGTCGCGCTCAAGCAGGTAACCTGCCTCGCCGGTGAGGATTCGGCCGCCCGCCTGCCTCCCGTAAAGCCCGAGCTCCATCGCAAAGTTGCCGGACACAAATCCATGGAGCGGTTTCGACGGGGACATCTCGTGAATCGCTCCCCTGATGAGTTCGACGTGGGCGTCCTCACCCAACGCCTGCAGGTCGTCTGCGGTGACTGGTCGGGTGGTCGTGGCCATCAGGGTTCTCCTCGGGGATTCGACTGATCAGTCGGAGCATAGCATCGCCGGTGCATGCGAGGTTCGGCAGGGATCGGTGCGCGGTCCGCCTCAAGGGGCGCCGTCGGATAGACTCCATTGGATTCGCGTCGGGGGGAGTCGGAAGTGGCGGGTGCATCGGTGAACGGCGGAGAGAAGGCGGAGAAGCTGCGCGGCATCAAAAGCCGGATCGCGGTTCAGCACGCGGCGGCGGCGGAGAAGCAGGCGACGCGGGGAAAGCGCGGGGCGCGGGAGCGGGTGTTGGCGCTGCTCGATCCCGAATCCTTTCAGGAGCTCGATCCCTTCGTGCAGCATCGCGCGCAGCAGTTCGGGCTCGACAAGTCGCGGCCCTTCGGCGACGGGGTGGTCACGGGTTTCGGCCGGATCCACGGTCGGCCGGTCGCGGTCTTCTCCCAGGACTTCACCGTGCTCGGCGGGTCGCTCGGAGAAGCCTACGCCGAGAAGATGGTCAAGCTGATGGATCTGGCCGAGCAATACGGCTGCCCGATCATCGGCATCAATGACTCGGCCGGCGCCCGCATTCAAGAGGGCGTCGAAGGGCTGGCTGGATATGGCGAAGTCTTCTTCCGCAACGTCCGCGCGTCTGGAGTGGTGCCGCAAATCTCGCTGATCGCGGGCCCATGCGCGGGCGGGGCGGTCTATTCCCCGGCGATGACCGACTTCATCTTCATGGTCGAGAAGACCAGCCAGATGTTCATCACCGGCCCGGACGTGATCAAGACCGTCACCGGCGAAGAGATCTCCCAGGAGGAATTGGGCGGAGCCGACGTCCACCACCGCATAAGCGGCGTCGCCCACCTCGTCGCCCCGGACGAGGACGCCGCCCTCGACCAGGTCCGCGACCTCCTATCGTTCCTGCCCTCGCACAACCTGGACGACCCGCCCCACGTCTCGCCCGAG
>JBPCRG010000482.1:0-4569 GCA_050997095.1 Thermomicrobiales bacterium
GCTGACCGGCCGGTCATCCTCGACATCTATCCGTCGCGGGAAACCGACACGCTCGGCGTCTCCTCGGGCGACATCCGGACGCGGATGGCGCCGGGCGCACGGGCCGGCGGCACGTTGGCCACTGCCGTTCCGATGCTGATGACCCTGCTTCAGCCCGGCGATCTCGTTCTGACCTTGGGCGCCGGGGATGTGACGCGGATTGGACCCGAGATTTTGGAGCGGCTGCGGCAGGCGGCCGACCCGGCCGACGATCGGTCCTCGACATGACCGTCGGCAAAGCACAGCCGACGATTCCCGGCCGATCGGGTCTGCGCGTGCTGACCGACTCGCCGATGTCGTTGCACACGACGTGGCGGATCGGGGGACCGGCGGATTTCCTGGTCCGGGCGGGAACGCCCGAGGATGTCGTCGCGGCCGCGCGCTGGGCTCGGGACGAAGGTCTGCCGGTGACGACCATCGGGGGCGGGAGCAATCTGCTTGTCGGCGACGGCGGAATCCGGGGTCTGGTCCTGCTCGTCCGGACGCCGGGGGAGAGGTCGGAGGTTTTGGTGAAGGTCGACGAGCATCCCGACCATGTGGTGTTGCGCGTCCCGGCGCAGGCCCCGCTCTCATGGGTCGGACGGTACGCGAGCGAGCGCGGCTGGGCCGGGATGGACTGGGGCGTGGGGCTGCCGGGGACGATCGGCGGGGCCACGGTCAACAACGCCGGGGCGCACGGCACGGAGCAGATCGATTCGCTGGAATCCGTGGGCATTCTGGAGCGCGACGGCGCCGTGGTCGAGCGCCCCGCGGCCTGGCTGGAGTCGCGCTACCGTCATACCCGGATCAAGGCCAGCGCCCGTCCGCGCCCGTTCGTCGTGCTTTCCGCGCAGTTTCGGCTGACGCGACGCGATCCGGCGGAGCTGGTCCGGCTGGCCGACGAGCACGCGGACTACCGCAGGCAGACCCAGCCGACCGGCGCCTGCGCCGGTTCGACCTTCGCGAACCCGCCCGGCGATTTCGCGGGGCGTCTGCTCGAGGCGGCGGGTCTCAAAGGGGTCGCCGTAGGTCCGGTCTCCTTTTCGACCAAGCACAGCAATTTCATCGTCAATGCCAAAGGCGGGACCGCCGCCGAGGTCCGCGAGTTGATCGCACTGGGGCGCTCGACGGTGAGCGAGCGGTTCGGGATCGAGCTTCAGACCGAGATCGAAGAGATCGGTGAGCGGTAGGGCGCCCGCCGGAGAGAAAGGGTGGACATGACCGAGGAGACGCCGATCCAGAACCCGCGGAGGACCCGGGTGCTCGTGCTCTTCGGCGGGGAGTCGGGCGAGCATGACGTCTCCTTGCGGTCCGCGCAGACCGTGATCGGCGCGCTCGAACCGGAGCGGTACGAGGTCGTGCCGGTCGGGATCACGCGCGAGGGCCGCTGGATCACCGGCGGCGACCCGATGGCGCGGCTCACCGCGGCCTCTCCGCTCTTTCAGCTGGCAGGCGGCGAACATCCCGGCGAGGTGGTCGGCGGGACATATGCGGGCGGGGCGCTGCCCGCCGTGCTGGGAGGGGATGTCGATGTCGTCTTTCCCGTGCTGCATGGGCCGCGGGGCGAGGACGGCACGGTTCAGGGACTGCTCGAACTGACCGGGCTGCCGTATGTCGGTTCGGGCGTGCTTGGATCGGCGGTCGCGATGGACAAGGCGATCGGCAAAGTGATTCTGGAACGGGCCGGAATCCCGCAGGTGCCGTGGATCACGGTGCAGCGGCGGGAGTGGGAGGCGGATCCCGACGCGGTCGAGCGGCACGTCGCCGAAACGATCGGATTCCCCTGCTTTGTCAAGCCCGCGAACATGGGATCGAGCGTCGGCGTCGCCAAGGCTCGGGAGGCCGGGGACCTGAACGCCGCCCTCGCCTTGGCCGCGGGGTTCGATCGCCGGATCGTCGTCGAGCGGGGCGTGAACGCGCGCGAGCTTGAGGTGGCGGTGCTCGGCAACGCTACGCCGGTCGCGTCGGTTGCGGGCGAGATCGTCCCCTGCAACGAGTTCTACGACTACGACGCCAAGTACGTCGACGAGGGATCGGAACTGCACATCCCGGCGGATGTCGATCCGGAGACGATGGCGGCGTTGCAGCGGCACGCGGTCGCCGCGTTCCGCGAGCTGGATCTGGCCGGCATGGCCCGCGTCGATTTCTTCCTCGACCGCGACTCGGGCGAACTCTTCGTCAACGAGGTCAACACGATTCCGGGGTTCACGTCGATCAGCATGTACCCGATGCTTTGGGCGGCCTCGGGCGTGGCGCTGCCCGAGTTGATCGAGCGGCTGATCGAACTGGCGATCGAGCGCAACCGCGAGCGACGATAGCAGCGTCAATCGCCTTACCGCGATTGCTCGTTGGATGACCGCCGATGATGCAATTCGGCCGCACCGTCCGTACGCCGTGTACGTGGAAAGATTCGAGCGCGATGCGGAAGGAGAGGGCAGAAAATCGCGTGGTATACTCCCGCTCCAGTCAACGTGGTGCCGACGGCCGACGCCGGACGTCGGCGAAACACGAACAGATTCCGAAATTGGCAGATTGAGCACGTTCAACGTCCGTCTGCAGGCGATGCTTCACGCTCCTGACCTCTTCAATCGGAAGGTGCGGGCGCGGGTGGGGAAACGATGCAAGGCCAAGGGCAGCGTCCGACTCCGGGTCAACCCAATCGGGTCCAGCAGCGTCCGCCGACGGTCCCTGCCGCGTCGAACGCGCCCTTCGGGCAGTTTGTGGCCAGCCGGGTCCCGGTCGACGGCCTGTCGAGCGACGACCGGGCCGAGAGCCGGGACGACCGGCCGGAGTTCGTGAATCCCTTTGCCCGAATCCGCGTCATCGGCGTCGGCGGGGCCGGCGGCAATGCGATCAACCGGATGGTGCAGTCGGGCGTCGAGGGGATCGAGTTCGTCGCGTTCAACACCGACGCGCAGGCGTTGCTGTCCAGCGCCGCCTCGATCTCGGTGCGCATCGGCGACAAGCTGACCAAGGGTCTGGGCGCGGGCGGGCGGCCCGAGGTCGGCGCGCGGGCGGCCGAGGAGAGCGCGGAGAGCCTCTCCGAACTGATGCGCGGCACCGACATGGTCTTCATCACGGCGGGCATGGGCGGCGGCACGGGAACGGGCGCGTCGCCGGTGATCGCGAAGATCGCCAAAGCCGCCGGCGCGTTGACCGTCGGAGTCGTCACCCGGCCCTTCGAGTTCGAGGGCAGCCGCCGCCGCCGATCCGCGGAGGAGGGCATCAGCGCACTCCGCGAAAACGTCGACGCGCTGATCACGATCCCGAACGAGCGGCTGATCCACATGGTCGACCCCAAGAAGCCGATCACCGAGGCGTTCCGGATCGCGGACGACGTGCTCCGGCAGGGCATCGCCGGGATCTCCGACCTCATCACCAAACCGGGGATCATCAACCTCGACTTCGCCGACGTGCGGACGATCATGCGCGACGCCGGATCGGCGCTGATGGCGATCGGTCACGGGGTCGGCGAGACGCGGTGCATCGATGCGGCGAAGGAGGCGATCGAGAGCCCGCTGCTGGAGACGAGCATCCAGGGCGCGACCGGCGTTCTCTACAACATCGCGGGCGGGGCCAACCTCACGCTGCTGGAGACGAGCGAGGCGGCGGACATCATCCGGGCCGCGGTCGACGAGGACGCCGAGATCATCTACGGCACGTCGCTCGACGAATCGCTTGGCGACGCCGTGCGGATCACCCTGATCGCGACCGGGTTCGAGGACCGGCAGGCGTACGCGGAGCAGCCCGTCCGCAAGATTGCGCGGCCGCCGGCGCGCGACCGGGTCTACCGGTTGACGCAGCCGGAGCCGACGAGCCGCCAACCCCAAAGCTCTCCGGTCCTGCCAGAAGAGGACTGGGAGGGGGAATCCTCGATCATCCGCTTCCTGCGCGATCGGTGAACTGGGCCGCCGGGCGACGACGGGTCCTTGATCAGGCATCGCCTGCGCATCGCCTGCCACCGGTCGCCCGCCCTCAAAGGGACGCCACCCACCCATGAAATGCCCCAGTTGTCAGGCGCGCGACTCCCGCGTGATCGACAGCCGCGAACTGACCGGCGGCGACTCGATCCGGCGGCGGCGCGAATGCATCGCCTGCGGGCGCCGCTTCACGACCTATGAGCGGATCGAGATCGGCGGGCTCATGGTCATCAAGAAGGATGGCCGGAGGCAGGAGTTCGATCCGGCGAAGCTCCGCCAGAAGATCCGCGTGGCGCTGACGAAGCGACCCGTCGGCGAGCGCGAGATCGATGCGATCGTGCAGCGGGTCGAGGCCGATCTCCTCGCGCTGGGGAGCAGCGAGACGCCCTCGGGCGCGATCGGCGAAGCGGTCCTGCGCCATCTCAAAGAGATCGACCACGTCGCCTACATCCGCTTCGCCTCGGTCTATCGCGAGTTCGCGGACCTGGAGGACCTCCGCCGCGAAGTGGACGATCTCAGCGATCGTCCCGCCGCCGAAAATATCGGGTCGCCCGACTCCGCAGGCGCCGGTCGAGTCGACGCGACCTGAACACGACGCCCTCCTCAGGTTAGGGAGAAGGGCGTCTGCGGG
>JBPCRG010000562.1:0-5664 GCA_050997095.1 Thermomicrobiales bacterium
AGAATGGTCGTCCTCGTCTGTGAGCGCCTTGTTCTTTCCCCCCACGGGGGAGCATACCCTCCTCCCTCCCCCGCGTCGATGCGGACTGCCGTGTAGGATCGGTTCCTGGATGTCGCCGGAACGACGGCCGCCGAGAGAGCCCCCTAACCCCCTAGCCCCCTTCCCCCGAGTTCGGGGGGAAGGGGGAGCAGCGGGCGGGCTCGGGGCGGTCGTGGCTCGTCACCTCACTCCTTATCTCTCATCTCTTATCTCTTATTACCCATAAAGAAGGAGCGCCCATGCCCTTGCCCCTCACGTTCGGCAACGTGCCGCATCCGCCGTTTGTCGACCGGTTGATTCCGGACGCGCAGAACATGGCCTGGGACGATCTTGGGCCGCGGAGGCCCGTGGGAGTCTGCCAGCACTCGATGGCCGGGTCGCTGTGGGGGACAGACCGCTGGTTTCGCCGCGGATCGGCCAGCGACGGGCTGACCGACTACGGGATCGGCAACGCGAGCGACGGCGCGCGGTGGGACGGGGTGATCCTGCGCTGGAACGATCCCCTCGGCCGCGTCGCGAACGCCGGAGCGGGCGCGGTCGGCGCGAACCGCAGCGGCTGGGCGAACGGCGGCAGCGACGGGCTGGAGGGCGACGGGCCGCTCTTCGTGCGCACGCTCGGGGTGGCCGCGATCAACCGCGACCTCGTCAGCATCGAGCGCTCGGACGGCGGCGACACGGGCCAGCCGATGTCGCCGAGGCAGTTGGCGGCGATCTGCCTTCTGACCGCCCATTGGTTCGACGTCGCCCGCGTCCCGTGGAGCGACTTCCCGCTGAACCCGGTGGCGACCCGCGTGACGCATCTGCTGCACAAGGAATTCGCGACCAAAGATTGCCCGCACCCATCGGTCTACGCGCGGATCGACGAACTGCAGAACCGGGTCCGGCAGATCCTGAGGGCGGCGCAGACGTCGCAGCCCGCCGGCGCGCCGGTCCCGCCCCCGCGCCAGACCGCCCCGAACCACGGCTGGTGGCCGAAGGGCTACGACGCGCCGACGCTCGCCGCGCGCTTCGGCGCGCTCTCCCGCCACACGCCGGACGGCCGCATCGAGCGGTTCCCCTTCGACCCGACAGGCGTGATCAGCCAAGCCTGGGTCGCCCGCGGCGCGGCAGAAGCCCGCGCCGCCGCCCGGCTCCCCCGCGCCCTCGACTGGTGGACGCTGACGGGCGCCGACGGCTCCGCCCGCGACCTCGTGACCTTCGCCGACCGCTGGACCCTGCACCGCAGCGACACCGCCGCGGCGTGGACGTGGATGGCGTGAGGGGAGGGAGGGCGGCCAAGAACGCAGGAGTCCCGGCCGACCCGCCCATGACGCGGCATAGGCCGTTCGGACCGGAGATGGACGACGAAGCGGGCACGGCGGGGGCGGGCGGATTGACGTACGTTTGGAGAAAATGCGACGATTTTCCCAAGGAGCGCGTGCATGCCGAATCCAGGCCCGGAGGCCGACGCATTGACCCCCCACCCGATGCGCCGGAAGCGCGGCGCCACGGCGAGGGGGACGGCGAGGGATGGCACCGCGCCCTCTTCGAGCACGCCTCCGATCTGATCGTGGTGCTCGGCGCGGACGGCGGCCGCCGCTTCGTCAGCCCGTCCGTGACCCGGCTGCTCGGGTACTCGATGCCGGAGTACCTCGCCTTCCCGACCTTCGAACTGGTCCACCCCGACGACCACGTCCTCGTCCAGACCGGCCACATCGACAGCCTTGCCCATCCCGGTCCGCAGCCGCCCTTCCGCTGCCGGATCCTCCATGCGGACGGCTCGTGGCGGAGCGTGGAGGCGACGCGGACCAACCTGCTCTCCGACCCGCTCATCCACGGCATGGTGATCACGCTCCGGGATGTGACGGATGCCGAGGATGCCCGCCGCCGCCTGTTCGCGAGCGAGGCGCAGTTTCGGTCCGCCTTCAGCTTCGCGGCGATCGGCATGGCCCTGGTCGGATTGGACGGGCGGTGGCTGACGGTCAACCGGGCGCTGTGCGCCCTCACCGGCTACACCCGCGACGAACTGCTGACGCGCTCGTTCCAGGACATCACCCATCCGGACGACGCGGTCGCCGACCGTGCCCACGCCGAGGGCCTGCTTGCCGGCAGGATCGAGACGTTCCAGTTGGAGAAGCGCTACGTCCGCAAGGACGGGGAGACGGTCTGGGTCCTCGTCTCCGTCTCCCTGGTCCACGACGAACGCGGGCAGCCGCTCCACTTCATCTCCCAGGTCCAGGACATCGCCGTCCGCAAACGCGCGGAGTCCGCGCTCGTGGCCGCGCTGGTCCGCCTCGAGGAGCGGGGCAGGGCGCTCGAAGCGAAGACGCGTGAGCAGGAGGCCTTCAACCATACGGTCTCCCACGATCTGCGGGCGCCGCTGGTCTCCCTCCAAGGGCTGGCGAACATCATCCTCGAGGACCATGCGGCGGCGATGCCGGGCGAGGCGCGGCGGCATCTTGACCGCATCGTCGCCAACGCCGACAAGATGCAGGCGCTGATCGCCGATCTGCCGGAGCTGGCGCGGGTGGGCCACGCCGAGGACGACCGCGCCCCGGTGGATCTGGGGACGGTCGTCCGCGACGTGATGGAGCAACTGGGGCACACCCTCGCGGCGCGGGGGGCCGACGAGCGGATCGCCGGGGAGCTGCCGACGGTCTGGGTCAACCGCGCGCGGATGTCCCAGCTCTTCACGAACCTGATCGACAACGCCGTCGCGTACACGCCGCCGGAGCGGACGCCGGAGGTCCGGATCGCCGCGGAGGAGCGGCCCGACTGCTGGGAGTTCACCGTCCGCGACAACGGCATCGGCATCCCCGCGGCCTGGCAGGAGAAGGTCTTCGGGCTGTTCCAGCGGCTGCCCGCGGGCAAGGCGCTCAACCCGGGCGGCTCGGGCGCGGGCCTGGCGATCGTGGCGCGGGTCATGGAGACGCACGGCGGGCGGCTCTGGCTCGAGTCGGCCGAGGGGGCCGGCACCACGTTCCACCTCGCCCTGCCCAAGCGGACGGCAAGCCTGGCCGGGAGCCGGGCAGACGCCGACCTCGCGGCCATCGCGCCCGACGGCCTCTCCGCCGCCTGAGCGACGACGCGACCGCAAGACAAGCCGCGCGGGCCGACGGGCGCACGGGAGGACGCCACACCGGAAGGACGAGGACCATGGACGCGACAGAGACGCACCTCGCGGTCTACCTGATCGAGGACGACCCCGACCACACCCTGATCATCACCCGGGCGACGCGGCAGATCAGCGCGGAGGTGCGGGTCTCAGCGATCGACGACGGCGAGGCGGCGCTGGCGGTGCTACGCGAGGCCGAGGGGCCGCCCGACCTGATCCTGCTCGACATCAACATGTCGGGCCTCTCCGGCTTCGACGTGCTCGCCCAACTGAAGGCCGACCCGCGCCTCAAGCTCGTCCCGGTGGTGATGCTGACCTCCTCGGACATGTCCTCGGACGTGGCCCGCGCCTACGAGCTCGGCGCGAGCGGCTACATCAGCAAGCCGAACCATCTGCACGACCTCCGGGCCGTGCTCGGCAACACGCTGCTCTACTGGGCGGCCATGAAGCGGGCGACGACGACGACCGGGGAGCGGTGAAGCGATGAAGGCGGAGAATGCGGGGCCGCCTCCCGGCCTCCTGCTGCCGACCTACCAGAACCGCCTGCGCGTGATCGGACGGCAGCTCGACCTCGGGAGCCTTCACGCCGTCACCCTGCTGGAGGTTCCCGGCGGGTTTCTCGTCCGCGCGATGTCGCCCGGCGCGCGGGCGTTCGACACCCTGGAGTACGAGCACGGCGGGTTTCCGGCCCTGCTGGCGTCGGCCCATGCCGCGCGCGGTGAGGGCGAGCGGCGCGCCAACACTCACCCGGTGCGCTCCACCGGCTACGAGGATTTCCTGCGCGCCCTGGGCCATCGCCTCGACGGGCAGCAGGCCGAGGCGATCACGGTGGCCGAACTCGACGGCTTCATCGCCGTGGGCGGGCTGGCGAAGGTGGAGCGGTACGCCCAGACCGACATCGCGCCCTTCCAAAGCCTGCTGCGCGCGGACGAGATCAACGAGCTGCTCGACATCGCCTTCCGCCGCCGCGCCGCGGAGGTCAAGCCGGGATCAGGCTTCCTGCGGTTCAAACGGCGCTGAGCCCGGCCAACTCCACGGGAACGCGCGCGGCGACGGACCCCCGGATCGAGGGGGCCGTTCTTCGCGCCCTTCGGCGGCACGGCAGGTCGCCGCGCCCGACCGCCCGGCCCCGCGTCAACCGGTTCACTTGCCACTCCCTCGATCAAGCATCGACGTGATCGACCCGACGAACGCTAGTAGTTGAAGGAGCCTTCCATGCCGACGTTCTCCGATGCCGCGGTCGTCGCGGTCGTTCTTGGTCTGGTCGAGGTGGCGAAGCGGGCGGGGCTGCCGACGCGGTACGCCGGGCTCGCCGCGATCCTCTTCGCCACCCTCTGCGTCGCGCTGCGCGATCTGGCGGGCGGCGACGGGTTCCACCTGGCGGCGCGGTGGCTGCTCGGCGGGCTCATCGCCGGTCTCGCCGCCTCGGGGCTCTACTCGCAGACGACCCGGCTCCCGGGCAAGGGCGCCGGTGACGCACAATAGCGGCCGCGATCCGAACTCCGCTTTCCGCGCGTCGAACCACGGTGATGGCGAATGGACCGGGAGCTCATCCAGGCGTTGACCGCCCGCCGCGGGCACTTCCGGCTCGAATCCGGCCACCACGGCGACCTCTGGCTCGACCCCGACGCCTTCCTGCTGCGCCCGGCGACGGTCCGCCCCTTCGCCGTCGAACTCGCGCACCGATTGGCCGCCCACGGGATCGACGCCGTCTGCGGCCCGCTTTCCGGCGGCGCGTTCGTGGCGCAGACGATCGCGGCCGAGCTCGGCATCGCGTTTCTCCACGCGGAGCGCATCGCCACCGGTCGCGCCGGCCTCTTCCCCATCGACTACCGCCTGCCGGAACCGCTGCGCCGCCACGCCGCCGGCGCCCGGGTCGCGGTCGTGGACGACGCCGTCAACGCCGGCTCGGCCCTCCGCGCGACCGTCGTCGACCTGGAGTCGTGCGGCGCGGAGATCGTCGCCCTCGGCGCGCTGCTCACGCTCGGTGGCGCAGCATCGAGTTGCGTGGCCGCGAGATCCCTGCCGCTGGAGCGGATCGGCAACCTCGAGAGCGGCTTGTGGATGCCGGACGCGTGTCCGCTTTGTGAGGCGGGGGTGGGGCTGGACGTTGCCGTGGGGTAAAGACCGAGGGGAGCGAGCCTTCAGGACGAATGTTGAACTCGATAAAGTCGGCAAGTGGCGGGCAAAAGAAATTGTGCGCGACTCAAGAAACTTGCAGTATGCTATTCCAGTAAACCGCGACATCTCGCCAAGGATTGATGCATGAATTCACCCGCAGATGTTATGGATCTCGCGCCTGTTTTAGCAGCGATCAACTAAGCTGCTGACGACCAAGAGATGGTCGTTTTAAACGGGATTCCTTACGGTCCCGTAGCCGGGTCCGGGTTCTGGCACGATGGCGATTGGCAGGCATTCCTAAATATCGCTGAGTAGTCCGTCAAGGCCCTGTTGCCGTGTCCGTACCGAGCCGGTAGACCCCGGCATTGGATCGGCTCGGTCGTCGTCCCGGAATGGAGTCAATGGTGTCC